>JALEHC010000380.1 GCA_022763215.1 Saprospiraceae bacterium | reverse complement strand
CCATCTACCAAAATAGCACCCACCCGAATAGCATTCTGGATTCGGTTGCGGGAAGTATTGTACAGCCGATCCATCAGAAATTTGTCTATCCGGATTGGCGATTGTTTAGGATCAATAATGATGTGCTGATAGTCGAAATATTCATCATTAAATTCTTCCTCCTTGCGTTCATTCGACATATCTTCAGGTATTTTACTATTTTAGGCTTTTGTGTTTTTGATGTGATGACTAATCAAGCCGCAAAACTAGAATTATTTTTGTATTAAAGATACAACAATGAACAAGAATATTGGTTTCGAATCACTTTGCGCTAAGGAAGCCAAAGAAATACGTACAACAAAGCCTCATCAATTGCCTATCTACGCGGCTTCTACTTTTCAGTTTGATTCAATAGAGGAAAGTATGGCTGTGTTTACTGGCGAAAAACAGGGCGATATTTATAGCCGATTTGGTAATCCAACCATCAATGCAGTTGCAGATAAAATTGCAAAAATGGAGGCACATGGTGCTGACTTTGAAGCATTTGGTTTTTTGCTTAGCTCTGGCATGGCAGCGATCTCCACCCTCCTGTTTAGTACCCTTCAGCCGGGCGATAAAGTGCTGACACAGGGCAATTTGTATGGTGGAACTACTGATTTACTACTTAAAGTACTGGGCCCCTTACAAATAGAGACCATCATTACTGATTTGAAAAACCTAGATGAGGTAGAAGGGATTCTCCAAAAGGAACCTGCTGTCAAAATGATTTATTTTGAAACACCAGCTAACCCTACCTTGGACTGTCTCCCCTTGCGGGAAATTTCAGCTGTCGCTAAACGCCATAATTGCATTACTGTAGCAGACAATACCTTCTGCACACCTTATTTGCAGCAACCTATGCTACATGGCGTAGACTTTGTGCTACACTCTACCACCAAATACCTGAATGGCCACGGCAACTCTGTTGCCGGTGCGCTCGTTGGCCGTGAGGATCATGCGTTAAAATCGAAGATTTTCCAGAATATAAAATTGATTGGCACAAATTGTAATTCCTGGGATGCGTGGCTGATAAATAATGGTATGAAAACGCTGGCAATACGCCTCGACAAGCATACCGAAAACGCGACGAAACTGGCCCAATACCTGGAAAATCATGAGCAAGTCATCCGTGTTAATTATCCAGGCCTTGCTAGTCACCCTGATTATGATTTGGCGAAAGCCCAAATGAGAAAAAGTGGAGGTATGTTGTCTTTCGAACTGAAAGGAGGACTAGAAGCAGGCAAAAAATTTATGAATAGTCTACAATTTTGTACCCTCGCTCCTACCCTCGGTGATGTGGACACCCTCATTTTACACCCAGCCTCCATGTCGCATATCAATGTCGATCCGGAAATTCGGAACAAGGTAGGTATAACCGATGGTCTGATTAGAGTCTCGACCGGGATAGAACGCATTGAAGATATTATCGCTGATATTGAACAGGCAATTGGCTAAAGTGCAACCTTAAAGCTATGGCATATAACATTACAATACCTTTTTACGCTTTTAAGCTTCATTTTCATTCTGGTCCAGCATTTTTTATCCCACTAAATGATGCCGGAACACTGCGGATGGGCCAACCTTTGCATTTAATGGCCGGAGCATATGCAGAACTGCTGCAACGGAAGGTACTCGACAGAGGTGAACTGGAAAAGTTGATGCAGGAAATGGTCAATGGTGATTTTCTAAAAGGCGCAATCCGTGTCCCATTTGCGGAAGCAAAAGACAAAATAAGCTACCCGGCTTTTTCCCTGGAATTTGACTATTTCTATAATGTTCAGGAAAATGGTATCCTTGGCCGTATTCCATCTCTTTACCTGGATGCGTATGCCGAGCGTGTAGAAGAACTGGAAAAACGCCTAACAGAATCCGTAAAACTGGAATTTGCCCGCCATAATCGGCTCTCGGATGTACGCTTGATGGTAGCTGCAATTTGGAATAATACCACTGAACTTCTCCAACATGAAATGGAGCTGAAAGTACCGACCCCAAAGGAATTGGAACGCGTAGAACAAGGGCCTGATGAGGCACTTTTGCCTGCTGTGGCTCACAAATTAAGCTTTGGCAAACAGGTCGTATATGGCCGCAAAAAAGAATTAGACCAGTTTGAACGAGCACTCAATGGAAAATTTCTGAAAAATGTATTGTTAGTCGGGGCAAGTGGTGTCGGAAAAACAGCATTGGTCTGGGAAATGTCGCGCCGATTCAATAGGAAAGCATCTGATTATCAAATTTGGGAAACAACGGCTTCCGTCATGATTAAAGAATTAATGCGGGAAACTAGTTGGCAGGATAATCTGGCGTTTTTGTGTAAAGAGTTAACTGGAAGCCCGGATATCTTGTTTATCCGAAACTTGATGGAACTATTTGAGGTGGGCCAATACGAAGGCAATAGCGTAAGTGTGGCCGATTATCTACGTCCTTATTTGGGGAGAGGCGAAATTATGATGATTTCGGAATGTACAGAAGAAGAATTAGCTCAGATTGAACTAAGAAATTCGAATTATCTGTCTTATTTTCAAGTAATTCGGCTACAAGAGCCCGTCGACAAGCTCGATAGTATCATCCTGAAAAAGGTAAAGGACATTGCCAGCCTCAAAAATATCTTCATCAATGAAGAAGCCATTAAGGAGACCATCCGACTTAATCGACGATTCACCCCTTATTCGGGTATGCCGGGCAAACCGATTCGCTTTTTAGAGAGTATCATCATCAATAAAAAAAATGAGCAACCAAAGGGACAAAGTGAAGGAATCATGATAACCCGCTCTGAAGTGATTCGACACTTTGCTGATGAAACTGGAATGCCCGTTTTTATGATCGATCCGACTATTCCGATGAACACGACCCAAATCAAGGCAGAATTTAATGCTAATGTATTTGGCCAAGAAGATGCCGTCGAGAATGTCGTTGATATATTAGCTTCTGTAAAAACAGCACTGACACGTACTGGTAAACCAATCGCTTCTTTCTTGTTTGTAGGCCCTACGGGCGTTGGAAAAACGGAATTGGCAAAAGTCTTGGCAGATTTTATGTTTGGTAGCCGCGAACGTATGATTCGCTTTGATATGAGTGAATTTTCAAACCCAGCTAGCGTCAGTCGCTTGTTAGGAAGTGGCTATTACTCAGATGGGCTGCTAACTTCTGCGGTACGCAAAGATCCATTCAGCGTGTTACTATTTGATGAGATTGAAAAAGCAGACACCAGTTTTTATGATTTGCTGCTGCAAATCCTATCTGAAGGCCGCCTGACCGATGGTCGTGGAAAGTTGGTTAATTTTTGTAGCACTATTATCATCATGACCTCTAATATTGGTGCAACTCGTATGCAGCAAGGAGGCATTTCGCTGGTGCAAAAAGACGAGGTGCAGGATGTACTTGATTATTTTTCTACTGCAGTTCAGCAGTTTTTTAGACGAGAATTGTATAACCGAATTGATCGTATCATTCCTTTCTTTCCTTTGGATATGATTACGGTTCGTTTTGTAGTGGAACGTGAGATCGAACTCCTCAGAAAAAGAGAAGGTATTCGCTTTCGCAGAATGCAACTCGACATCAAGGAAGCCGTACTTGACTATTTGGCGGAAGCCGGATATAGCCCTCGCTATGGTGCGCGACAATTACAGCGAACCATCCGTGAGCAATTGATCATTCCTCTGGCAACAGCTCTAAATTACCAGGATCCAGATGATCAGCTGTCTGTAATCATAGACATAGCAGATGGAAAAATTGACATTCAAATCGAAGCGGATCCACTTGGCTTAGACCTTCTTTTAGAGGAGTTGGATAAAATAACGCAAGCCGATTATACCAGTTTGTTAAGAAGAAACCTTACGCAGATTCGGGAGGGTAGCTTTTTTATTCAGTTATTAAGCGAATTGGAAAGACTGGAAAACAGAAAAAAGAAGCAGAAGAACAAGTTTTGGCAAGACCGCAAAGAAGCAGAGCGTTATACCTATTATCTCGAAACTCGGAATAATGTAGAAATGCTCATGGAACGCATTGAAGCCATGGAAGAAGAACTTAGTCTTGCTTGTCTCGGTCATGAGCAATATCGGCCACAACTAACGGATGAAATCAAAGCATGGGAAGATGATTTTTTTGAACTGAAAGTGGAAATCTATACCCGTTTACATCCCAAATCCAATAGTTGTCATATTGGCATTTATGGCAAAGATGTTTTGGAAATTTATAATTTTTATCTCGAATTATTTGAGCGAAAAGCCTATGATTTTATAATCGAAACAGTATGGTTTAGAGAGGCTTATTACCAACGGCATGCCAACGATGACATGGATAATAATGCTGGATATATCAAGAGAATGGTAGGCAGCGAAGCCGTTCGAAAACCTTTCAAATCAGAAAAACCAGATGATTTATTAGTTGGTGTAGAGTTTGTAATTAGTGGAAACTGTGCCCATCTGTACCTTCGAGATGAAGATGGTGGCCAAAAATGGAAAGCAAAAGATGGTGATGAAAAACGTTATCATTTGCTGGTTGAAAATGAAGCATTTACAACGCCAGAGCAAATCCACCGCAAAGATTATTACAATAAAATTGGGTATCGGAGAACGATGGAAAACAACATTATCCGAGACAATCGATTAAATCTCAATAGAGAATTTGCAAAAGGTCAACTCCTTGATATTCTAATCGAACGCCTCGATAATGATTTTAAAGCTGCTTTGGACAATGAGCTATTTTAAATAGCTTGGTGATTAAATGGTTGAATGACCATTTCTGAAACGACGCCACTGCTTGGCTGCTGACATAGAAACCATACAGCTCTTCCGGCTTCGCGAGCAGTAATAAATTTATCGCGATTAACCTTCATATCGATATTATCCCAAAATGGCGAGTCTACGCCACCCAGATAAAGGTTGGTTATCCGGACTTCCGTACGACGGAGTTCTTCTCTAACTGATTTGAGCATGCCATTTACACCATATTTACTGGCGGCATAAGCTGCAGCTCCAGCCATAGGTGTTTTACCCAGAACCCCAGGAATATTGATAATCAAACCTTTTTTAGCTGACTTCATTGGCGGCAAAAAACTAGTCAACAGATTAAAAGTTCCTTTCAGATTGACGTCAATCACTTTGCTAAAATCCTCCGCAGTCAAAGAGCCAATTGGCTTTAAAATACCTATCCCTGCGGCATTAACTAAAATGTCCAATTTTTCAATCTTTGCATGTATTTTATCGGCAACCTCCTGAACCTGTTTGGCATTTACGATATCCAGTTTAAACACCTGATCTGCCGGAATCTCATATTCTTTAGCTACTTGATCAAGCTTTTTCTGGTCTCTGCCGGTGATGAATACATTCGCCTGATTATTTTTGATAAGTTTGGTCGACTCTTCACCAATTCCTCCGGTTGCCCCAATGATTAATACATTTTTCTTTGCGAGTAATTCCATTATTGCGCGTTATTTCTAATTGCTTGTAAAAATTCTGCTTTTACATTTTCATTTAAAAATTGTCCACTATACTCTGATGTTACCGTACTTGAACATTGGTGTTGCACTCCTCTAGCCTGTACACACATGTGCTTGGCGTCAATGTAAACGGCCACATCTTCTGTACCTAGTACTTGCTTAAGTTCATTGGCAATTTGCATGGTCAATCTCTCTTGCACTTGTGGACGTTTAGCGTAGTATTCGACTATTCGGTTGAGTTTGGACAAACCAATAACCTTTCCCTTAGCGATATATGCGACATGTGCTTTCCCATAAATAGGCAGGAAGTGATGTTCACAAAAAGACTGTACACGGATATTCTTTTCTACCAGCATTTGGCTGTAGCCAAATTTGTTGTCAAATAGTGATATCCCAGGTTTATTTTTAGGGTTTAGGCCGGAAAAGATTTCTTTGACAAACATTTTTGCCACCCTCTTGGGAGTCCCCTTCAGTGAATCATCCGTCAAATCCAGACCAATGATGTCCATAATTTCTTTAAAATGAGCTTCGATTTTACCCATTTTTTCATCATCAGAAAGTTTGAAAGCATCACTTTTAAGAGGGGTTTCAAGGGAAGTACCGATATGTTCATCGCCAAAATCAGGAGGAACAACAGAGGAACGATGGCTGCCATTCAAAACCTCAGAATCTTGAAAAGACGAACCATTAACCTCGTAATTTAGATTGGCCATACAAAAAATTTTTGTTTCTTTAAATATTATTAGTTCTTAAAACCAATATCCCTAACGGATATTAGGTCTTTTTGTTTAATATATTTCTGGTACCACTAACCCCCGTTACGACATTATGCCTAGATTAGTCACTATCATTTTCAGTTCCATTTTAATGCTAACTCTTATTGCATGCGGTTCTGAGGGAACATCTGATCCGTTTGCCAATTGTAAGTACTCACAACCTGCTCCGATATTTAAAGGTCCGAATACCGGCATAGTAAGCCATTCTTTCAAACTGGAAGGAACACAAGGAATCGAAGAAGTACAGTTTTCGAATGGCATGAACTTGACCCTTGTACAATCTGGTTGTGATTTTATTAGACAAGACTTTCAGTTTCGCCTAAATGGTAATCTACGGAATAAAGAAGAAGCATTCTGGATTCAAAAAGCAGTGGAGTCATTTCAATTTTTGGGGAGTTTGGGTCCACAATTTTTGGCATTTAATGCCTGGGGCCAAGCTATCGAAAATATAAAAGGAGAGATTCGTCTCGGAGCATATACCGAGCTACAACCCGAATATTTTATCAAACTAGATCGAGTGCTTAGCAGTGACCATGCCATTCTCATGCTTACATTGACCGAGAAACCGTAATTTTTTTTGACAAATCTGACAGTATGCTCGAAAGCCTTAACAATTATACGCTTGAGGCATGTTGATCATTTAAACATGAGAAATATAATAACTTATAAACACTTTACAATTAGCTGATTAAGCAAAAGAATTACATTTTAATTTACACCATCGTCTGACAAATTTTCATGCAATATATTTGCTGATCAGTCGCATTATGCCTAATTTTAGAAAACAATAAAGGCTACAGTAAACAAATCAGCTTTCCAGAATTTGCAAAAAGTACTTATCTAATATTCCAGATAAAAGTATAGCTGTACCTCAAACATGAATTATTGACCAATCAATATAAAAATTTTTAGTATCAGTAAGTTGGATGAGCTCCGTTGCAATATTTTGTAACGGGGTTTTTTATTTGTGCTAGTTCGAACTATATTTGCCACGTCGAAAACTCCCCTATTCTCTTTTGTGTTAAGAAGTAGGTTAACGAACAGAACAGTATCTGACTTGTCAGTAACAAATTAAAAAATCAGCTATTATGAATTACGATCTTATTGTTGTAGGTAGTGGCCCGGGTGGTTATGTGGCAGCTATTCGTGCTTCTCAGCTAGGCATGAAAGTAGCTATTGTGGAAAGAGAATCTCTGGGTGGTATCTGCCTCAACTGGGGATGTATCCCAACCAAAGCCCTACTTAAAAGTGCTCAGGTCTTCGAATATATTCAGCATGCAGAAGATTACGGGATCAAAGTAGGTAGTGCCAAAGTAGATTTTGATGGCATGATCAAGCGAAGCCGTAACGTTGCCGCAGGTATGAGTAAAGGTGTTCAGTTCCTGATGCGTAAAAACAAGATCGAAGTTATCATGGGAACTGGTAAATTGCTTCGTGGCAAAAAGGT
>JALEHC010000379.1 GCA_022763215.1 Saprospiraceae bacterium | reverse complement strand
TTCGTTCTCAGTATTGTCCGAACGTTGCAGGATAGGATTTTCAAGATTGTCACCCGTTTGGGTGTAATCTGCCAATTCTATTTCTTGATTAGTGATATATTTAAAATCGGTTGACCATTTGTGGTCTTTATTTTCGAATGTTTTTACATGACCGATCGACACTTCAAAGTTATTTTCTGTTTCAGCTTCTTCATTCAAGCGAGAAGTGCTTTCTATCAGGTCGTAGTTTTCATCATAATCGCGATAATCCAGTCGAGCTGTATTGTCTTCCCATGATCTTTTATAAAGAATAGAAGTAGAAAGCGTATTGTGTTTGTTGATGTACCAATCTGAACCAAGTTGCAGGTTTCCTGAAATGCCACCTCTTTCGTGGCTGCGGTCACTTTCGTAAATTTCGAGTTCTCCGTCAGGGTTAATTGACTCCTGATAGCGAAAACCTTGACCCGGGCCTGTGCGATAGTTGGTACCAAAATTGGAAAACAGATTGAATTTTTCCTTACGCATGTTCAAGCTGTAAGATGCACCAAAGTTTTCCGGGTAACCGGCATTCAAGCTAAACGATCCGTTTACACCTTCTCGCTTTTCTTTTTTCAATACGATATTGATGATCCCAACTTCGCCTTCTGCATCATAACGGGCAGATGGGTTGGTGATGACTTCTACGCTTTGGACGATATCGCCTTGTAGTTGACGAAGTGCATCCGCACTGCTGATACCTACGAGCCCCGAAGGCTTGCCATCAATCAGGATACGCACATTTTCGCTTCCGCGTAAACTCACATTGCCCTCCACATCAACGTTGACAGATGGTACATTGTCCAGTAGTTCTGCCGCATTAGCACCGGTGTTACTAAGGTCTTTACCAACGTTAAACACGCGTTTGTCCAGTTTGAGTTGTAGTTGGCTTTTTTCGGCTACTACTTCCACTTCTTCCAGCATTTGAGAACTCTCAGACATGGTAATAATGCCTAAATCAAGTCTGTTTTTGTTGACTGGAATATTAATTTCAGGAAGTGTTTTTTGTTGGTAGGAAAGAAAGTCAATCGTTGCATAATACAGACCGGGCGCAATTTTCATTTCAAATTTTCCGTCGAGGTCTGTAACTGTACCATTGACCAAAGTACTGTCGGTTCTATTATAAACGGAAAAAGTAGCAAATTCGAGGGGGACATCGGTGTTAGCGTCCAGAACCTGTCCGACTAAAGTGGCATTTTTGGTATTACTGGCAGCTGATTGTGCTTGCGCAAAATTCGCCACAAGTGCAAAACATGCCAGCCTTAAAAGCCATTTCAAATTTCTCATCAATTCTTCGATTAGTTAATTTACAGTCGGACGATCATTTGATCAATGCAAATGTGCAAAACGATCCTATGTAGATTTTGAAGAGAATCTGAAGGAAATTTGAAGTTTTAAATTTTATCAGTTGTTTGACAAAAGCGATAGAAAAGTTAGTAATTGTTAAACAAAATTACAGCTAACCTAAAAATTGACCTTCATACTGTGAATTCGATCCTTATAATGGTAATGAATCTGCATATGATTGAGGTCACAAATCTTTTTTACGATAGCTAATCCCAGTCCTAGGGTTTTACTACTTTGTTGATTTTTCTGAAATCGCTCAAATAGTTTTTCAGGTTCCTGATTGAGTTCTTTGCCTGTGTTTTCTACAACTAGCTGGTTGCTAGTGAGCTGTACCTGAATTCTTCCCCCCTCGATATTATGCTGAACAGCATTTTTCAATAAATTAGAAATGAGGATGTCAGCAAGTGTAGGATCAATTTTGATTTGAACGTTTTCCTGAATCTTCTTTTCAACAGCAATGTTCTTTAAGGTTGCGAGTTCTGAAAAGTTTTGTGTCGAATGCGCCACAATTTGGCTCAGATTGATCGGGTTGGCGGAAATGAATTCCTGATTCTCTATTTTGGTAATGAGCGATAAGGCTTGCCCAAGTTTGGATAACTTGGTCAGCGAATGCTGGGCAGACTGTATAAGGCGCAACTGGTTTTCTTGCAAATCCGATGATTCTTGCAGTAACTCAAGTTTGCCTTTAGCAATAGCAATAGGGGTTTGTATTTCATGCGAAGCATTTTCCGAAAACTCCTTGAGGGCAACATAGTCCATGCGGGCTTTGGTTGTCATGCGCTCCAGAAAACGATTGAGTTGTTGAAATTCTCGTGTATTGGTAGGGGGCATTTTAAACGGCTCATCCGAACTAAGTCGAAAGCCCTCAATGGCCTGTAAAATTTGCTCAAAAGGTCGAAAAATAAACTTCGAAATCAAGATACTTCCAATAATCAACCCAATGGTCAAAAACAAAAATAACCGCATGGTGATATTATTAACGACACTCTTCAAATCGGCATCTTCAAAAAAGATGTCTATGATTTCTACTCTATAATGCTGGTCACCATGACTCACAAAGCCAATTAATTTGCGGAAAGTCTCTACTTGTTCCGTTCTTTTTAGATAAATATTGGTGTCTCTTAGCGTAAATGCTTGGGTCGTATCATACTGGAAGTTACTTTCCAGTGGCATGATTTCCAGGTATTTGGAAGTAACAATGGCATCCACATTGCCTTTTTTTACCTCCTCTTTGGTTCGAAAGTAGGCTCCCATCAACTCGTAGTCAGTCTCCTGACTTACAGCTTTTTTAAACTGCTCAAGTGATATCACACCACCCAAACTGAATACAATAAAAGCTAATAACAAATACAGCAATGTCGTCTTGCTAATCAATCTCATAATCTAGCCATTAGTACCAAATTTATAGCCCAGGCCATAGATGGTATGTATATAATTATTTCCGCCCGCTGACATAATTTTCTTTCTCAGGTTTTTGATGTGTTGATACACAAAATCAAACGAATCTAGGTAATCCACATGATCTCCCCAGAGATGTTCTGCAATGGCTTGCTTGGTAAGTACTCTCTTTTTATTGGTGATAAAAAACAACAAAAGCTCATATTCTTTCAAGGTCAGTACTACCGGATTTTCTGCTACTTGCACTTCCCGTTTATTGGTATCAATATCAATTTCCTCAAATTGCAGGCTGGTTTGTCCTTGCAATTTGCGTCTTCTGAAAATTGCTTTCAAGCGGGCATTAAGTTCTGAGAGGTGAAAGGGTTTGGTCAGATAGTCGTCAGCGCCCATATCCAGACCTTTCAGTCGATCATCCAGCGCATTTTTTGCAGAAATAATCAAAATTCCGGTTTCTGGTGCTTCCTCCTTGAGCAATTGCAAAATGTGCAGCCCGTTGCCATCAGGCAGCATAATATCGAGCACAACTACATCATATTGGAAACCGTATAACTTGTCTTGTGCTTCCTGAAAATTATTAGCTGTTTCGCAGACAAACTCGCCGTTGGCCAAATAGGAGACGATATTGTCCTGCAGCTCTTTTTCATCTTCGACTATGAGTATTTTCATACGAATCAAATAGATTTACCACAAAGATAATAGCTGATTTTGAACAAATTTTGAAGCAGCTTCCTTCGCTTTTTTCCACAATTATATCTTTTATTATGCAAAATATTTTACCTTTTGGCTTAAAGCCGGATTATTGATAAAACGCTTACCAAAGCTGCCTGATAGCGCAAAGCAAATCGTTAACTATGCAAAAAACATATAACTGGGGTATTATCGGACTTGGGAAAATTGCCCATGCTTTTGCAGAAGATCTCCAATTATTACCCAATGCTCGCCTGCACGCCGTGGCTTCCCGAAGTACAGATAAAGCACAGGCTTTCGCCAAAAAATTCAATGCCACACATGCCTACGGCAGTTATGCTGATTTGCTCGATTGCCCCGATCTGGATGCGGTTTACATTGCCACTCCTCACGTTTTGCACCAAGCCAACGCCCTCATGTGTTTGGAAAAGGGGATCGCTGTACTTTGCGAAAAGCCGATTGCTATGAATTCGGCGCAGTTACAACGCATGGTAGCAACAGCTCGGGCACAACAGACTTTTTTGATGGAAGCACTCTGGACTCGGTTTTTGCCCAATTTGCTGCAAAGCTTACATTGGATAGAAGAAGCTACGCTTGGTGAAGTATTTTCTGTAAAAGCAGATTTTGGCTTTAAAGCCAAATTTGACCCAGAGGGCCGTTTATTCAATCCGGAATTGGGCGGAGGTGCTTTGCTCGATATTGGTATTTATCCTGCATTTTTAGCTACGCTTCTTTTGGGGGAGCCTGACGAGGTGGTGGCTTTCGCCAAATTGGCCTCAACTGGCGTAGACGAAGAATGTAGTGCTTTACTGCGCTATGCCAATGGCCATCTGGCCAACCTGCACTGTACGTTTCGTTCCACAACCAAGACAGAAGCTTTTATATACGGCGAAAAAGGAACCATACACATTCATACGCGCTGGCACGAGCCCAGCACACTCAGCCTGCTATTGCACGACCAAAGACCACAGTTTTTCGAACTGGAACACAAAGGCAATGGCTACTTATACGAGGCTATGGAAGTGATGCAATGCCTCGAAGCAGGCAAAACAGAAAGTGATTGGTGGTCGCTCGATCATAGTTTGAAGTTGATGAAATTATTGGATACGATTCGCGATAAAGCACAGATAAAATACCCAATGGAAGCCTGATTAGCCAATCAATTTTCGCGAAAGCGATAAAATAACCAGTTGATTAATTGAAAGTATTGGTAAAAACGCAATAAAATTTTAAATTGCTGGTGCAAAAGAAAATCCTGCAAAAGCCTTACAGATTCTTATCACCTCAATTTTATTGCGATGACTAGTTTCAGAATCCGACCTCGGTTTCAGGCTCATTCCTCATTATCGGCTGAAGAATTGCAGCAAGCCATTCAGCAACGGCTCGAAAGCCATGCAGATTGCTGTAGTGGTATGATGGTTACCAATCATGTCGTCCTCAAAATTCCGACCAATCAACAGCATTTCTGGTCGCCACAGCTAAGTCTCAACTTCGAAGAAACCGATGAGGGTACAAATATCAGTGGGCTTTACGGACCAAATCCGAATGTTTGGGCTCTTTTTACCTTTGCCTACGCCACTATTGGCATTTTAGCACTATTTGTAACGATTACTGGAACTTCTAAAATGAGCTTGGGTCGCTATGCTTATGAATTATGGAGTTTGCCCGTTTTTGCTATCATAGCTGTCATTTTGTACATCATGAGCCAGGTCGGACAAAAACTCGGTGCTGAAGAGACATTTACCCTGCATCATTTTTTTGAAGAAGCAATTGGCCACAAAGTGCATATTCATTAAGTTTGATCATTATCAGCGAATGCCTAGATTTTGGTATTTTGGGTGTTTTATCATTCTATTTCTATGAAGCCTTTTCTGATCGTTATTTTGTGTCTGACTTTGGTAGCTTGCCAATCAAAATTGAAATTGCCTGAAAAAAAAGTGCAAGTCATTCAAGTTGATTTGGAAACAGAGTTGCACGGCGATAGCCTCTTGTACACCTTTCGCAATCTAATTCCGGCACCGCTTCGCATTTACTCTCGTGCTCGAAATACCAAGCTGCAATATCTACTTGCTGATATGGACACGGTTCAGCTACAGCCAATGGAAGTACAAACGTTTCTGGTGCATCCCGCACCTGTAGAATTGGAAACGGAGGTACGGTTTACAGGGACGTTAGGTGATCCTTCTGCGCAAGTTCAGTTGGACTCTCTTTATGCCTTACCATTTCCGAAAGGAAAATCCTATAAAATTTTGCAGGGCTACAATGGTTCTTTTTCACACGACTCGGACTATTCGCGTTACGCGATTGATTTCAATTTGGCTGTAGGCGATACTATTTGTGCGGCAGCTAAAGGAGTCGTTGTAACGGTCATCGAGAATTATATTCTTGGCGCAAATGACAAGCGACTTCGGGATTATGCCAATTTTATCACGCTATATCATCCTGATCTTCATACCTATACGCAGTATGTTCACCTCAAAAATAAAGGTAGCTTGGTGGCCGTAGGCGACAGCGTACAAAAAAGGCAGCCTATCGCCCTTTCGGGAAATGTCGGCTATACAGATGGTCCACACCTACATTTCAATGTGCTTCGGGCCAATCAAAGCAGAGACGGCATACAATCTATTCCTGTGAATTTTGAAGGTGGGATAATGGG
>JALEHC010000378.1 GCA_022763215.1 Saprospiraceae bacterium | reverse complement strand
TTTCTGTGATTACCGGGACGTCTAATGAGGTGGTTTATAAGTTTGTCAAGGAGCAGCTTGCTGAAAATTGGGGCGGGTTGTTTTGGAGTAGTTGGGGCTATGAAGTGTATGACGGCAATAATATTCAAATGATGGGGTATTTTTCAGAAGAAACTTGGCAAATGGATAAATCTGTCCATTTCGAATTTTCTTCGGACAAGGACACCCTGATACGATCAGAGCATTTCAGTTTTATTGCTCAGGAAAAAGAGCAGTTTCTAGATGAAGTACCAGATTTGGCGAAAGCCTGCGAAGCTAACCTCCAACGGATGCTGGATTTTCTCGAAATTGATACCTTGGATTTTCATTTGGATTACCAGATTCATAGCAGTATGGAGATGAAAGGCTTGCAACTTAACAATACGGATATGATGCAATTGGAGCCAAATAGTCAAAAAATACATGTCATCTGGAATGATTATATGAAAGGTGTTTTGCAGCAGGGCGAAAATCTGGCATTGGTAAAACATCTTTTTGGCGAAGCCAAAATACCGGCACTGCGGGATGGCCTGGCACTTCAGTTTGCTGATCAATGGCACGAAAAAGGGATTCATTATTGGGCAGGCTTGCTTTGGAACAGCGGTAATCTACCGCCAATTAGCGATTTGGTGAATACTGACTTATATGAAAAAGAATCGCCATTGGCTATGCAGCCAGCTGCCGTACAATTAGTCGCTTTTTTGATTGAAAAATATGGAAAAGAAACCTTTTTAAATAAGCTTTATGGCAATTGGCAGCTTAGCGAAGTAGAGGCCAACCATTTACAAAAGGAGTGGGAACAGTTTTTAGAGAAGCGGTTTGAAAATTGGAAAAAACTAGATCGTACGATTAACAAAAAAGCCTTTTACAAAGGGTTTAATTTTGCCCATGAGGGCTATCGTATTTATAATGGTTATGGCTCAAGTTTGGCGAAAGCCTCCATAGAAAAACTGAGTTCATTAGGTACAAATGCCATTGCAATTATTCCTTATTCATACATGCGAAATCCCAATAAGCCTTCTTTCTTTAATTTGGAACATTCTGCAAGGTCTGAAAATGATGAATCTGTCATCTTTGCAAATGCACAGGCGAAGGAGCAGGGAATGTATACGCTCATGAAGCCACAGATATGGATGGGCAGAAGTTGGCCCGGAGATGTGATGATGGAATCTGAATCCGACTGGGATCAATGGTTTGAGTACTATCATCGTTGGATTCGACACTATGCCTTGTTGGCAGAAATGTACGAATTTGACGGACTCAGTCTGGGGGTTGAATTTGCGAAAGCAACCATAGCTCAACCGGAAAGGTGGCGTAAGCTGGCCCGCAGGATTCGGCCATTATTTAATGGTGATTTGACTTATTGTGCGAACTGGGGAAGCGAATTTGAAAACTTTCAACTTTGGGAGGAGTTTGATTACATTGGTTTGAATTGTTATTATCCTTTGAGTAAAAATGAGCAGGTAGAGAAGTCTGTATTGGCTGAAAATTTTGCTCAGATTATAAAGAAAATCGAGAAGGTGATTGATGAAACGAACAAACCACTGGTTTTTACCGAAATTGGCTTTAGAAGTGTTGAACAGACCTGGATAAATCCACATGAAGATGCCAATCGCCGCCCCGTAAATGAGGAAGCCCAGGCTATTTGTTATGAAGTGGTATTCGAAGGTATTGAAGGCAAAGACTGGTGCAAGGGTATTATGTGGTGGAAGTGGCCAAGTTACCTGCATTACGAGGGGCAACAAAATACTAGTTTTACGCCTAACCGAAAGTTGGCTGAGAAGGTGGTTCAAAAATGGTTTTCCAAATAAAAACAGTGCAATGAAAAAACGCTGGCTAATATTATTGGTGCTATTTTCTGGTATGTCTTTACCTGTTCATACCCAGATAACGGACGTAACTCTTGAGTTGCAGGCTTATCCGACGGGCATCATTTCAGGAGTTCGCATAGAGCGTGGGTTTTCAGGGCAGCATGCGGTACATTTGCGGCTCGGGTATCAGTTTATTGACCACAGAGATTTGGGCGTGCAGGATGATGAAAAGGGGCAGGGCTTAGGTTTTAGTCTGGGCTACAAAAGGTATTTTCGACCTGAATTTCGCGGATGGTTTCTGGGGGCTAAATCAGATATTTGGTGGAATCAAATTAACTGGACACAAAGGCCCGGAACAATTACGGAAGTGAAGGGAACGGCTAACATCGTGGTACTTCAGCCCACCCTTGAGGGCGGTTATAATTTTTTATTGGGCAACAATTGGGTGTTGAGTCCTTCCGTGGCTTTTGGCTGGGAGCTTAATGTCGTGACCAACGGTCGGGAAGTCGGGCAAGGCAGCATTATTCTTGCAGGCATTTTGATAGGAAAACGATTCTAAGCCTGCCAGAACATCTGACAGGCTTAGAAAAAATGTTATTGTACAATTATTTTTCTGGTTTTTGACTGTTCTCCATCAGCGATTTGCAACCAGTACATTCCGCTGTGTATGCCTTTCGGCAAATGTATAACATCTGTCATACTGGAAACGCCTTCTTCCAAAACCTGACCTTGCTGATTCATCCAGCGATAGTTGATTTTTTGACTTGATGAATTACCAATGATTGTTATCTGATCGGATGTAGACATTGGATTGTTAAACTGTAAATCAAAACCCGGTCGATTAATGGAGGAAGTAGATGTAATTGGATTTTCCACTTGAATGAAAGCGACTAAGCCATCATGGTCAGAAGCACGATTGACCACTTGGCTATTATTTTCAAATGCTTCGGGTTGGTCAGCATTACCGCGTGCATACTGTACTTCTACCACTTCCAAGCCATCCAATTGGCTAACAGAAAGACAATGATCGAGCGTTTGAGCATTTCCTCTGAATACAAATGAATATCTCTCAGATTCAGGAAGCGTATTTGTGTAATTGATAATTGGCGGATTGACAATATCTTGATTAGTGAAGATAGCCCCTAGGCTTTCTTGACCTGTTATCTGGTTAACCACATCCACATAACCATCTGAGAATTGGTAAGCATTAAAATCACCAACTACGATCAGGTTTTCATCTTGTCTGTCTTGAATCATGTTGGCTATTGAAATAGCTTGTTCATGACGCTTGGTACGAACGAAGAATGAATTATCGCCCTCGATATCAATTAAACTGCGCATGTGCAGATTAAGTACCTGAATCGGAATTTCTGGTTCAGATACAATGTTACCGCTTAGTAGCAAAGGAGGACGGTCGTGTAGTGGCCCACCAAGGCTAATGTTTTCATTTTCTCCCAACTGAGTAACAACGATGTCTGTAATCGTATTTTTGACCAAGAAGCCGGTATTGATGTTACCGCCACTTTGTTCGAAATAATTGCTATAATTGATGCCATAGTTTTGCAAAATGAAATTCCGCAGACTTCCCAGAGAGTTTGAATTAGCCAACTCCTGCAGGGCTACAATATCTGGCGCTTTCATTGACTCAACTATGTATTTGGATAATTTCCGCAGTTTCGTTTGAAAGTTGCCGGAATTAGAGTTGAGCATTAGGACATTGAAAGAACCTACACTTATTTCGCCCAGGTTCTTATCACGAACTTGCGTGAGTATCCCATCACCAGAAATACTGTAAGTACTTGGCGTAACGATATACTGAAAGTTATCCTGAATCATCGGGCCTTCGCCAGAAACTGTCATTCCTGTTTCAATAAATCGGTTGTTCGGTTGGTTCAAACCATCTGGGTCTATCCAGAAAAGCTCTGGATTGCCATCCCAAACCGGTGTGCCACTCATGCCAGGAAATTGAATGCCAGGCT
>JALEHC010000377.1 GCA_022763215.1 Saprospiraceae bacterium | reverse complement strand
CTTACTTCCTTTGCGACGACCATCCCAGCCTTCGGCAGGGTCCGTACTTTCGTAAACGACTGCCCCCCAACGATCAAAAATGCGCATCTGGAAATCCTCTAGTACACAATCGGACAACAACTGAAAACGGTCGTTGAAACCATCGTCATTTGGTGAGAATATATTTGGTGCAAATACCTCGCATATTTCACATTCTTCGACCAGTATTTCATCAATTATTGTCTCACAAGGAGTTGATACTTCTACAGAATAAACCCCGGGTTCCTGAACCAGTAAATATGGTTGTGTCGTTCCATTTTGCCATAGGTAATTACTGCCTTCCGCAAGAGCATCGGCATTCAAAAACAAAGATCGTCCCGGGCACAAGAAGGTATCTACCCCCAAATCTGTCTGAATAGCGTCGTAATAGCGTACCTGAACAGAATCTTCGTACACGCCGCAAGCGGAGGTCAAGGTCAAGGCATACATGCCGTTTTGATTGATTACAAAAGCAGAGTCTGTACTGCCATCTGACCACTGATAAGCTGCGCCAAGAATATCGTAGGCATAAGCAAGGCTATCGCCCGGACAAAGCAGCGTATCCGGCCCAAGTTCGGGCGGATCGTGTCGTTCCACGTAAGTGACGAGTACTTGATCTTCCAGTGACTCGCATTCGGATGTAATGGTCACTTCATAAACCCCATTTTTATCCAACTCAAGTCTGGCATCCGTGCTCCCATCTTGCCATAAATAATTAAATAGCGGCTCGCCCTGATCGACATCAAGCGTAATTACTTCACCTTCGCAAGGCAATAGTTCTTCTTCTAAAGTTGAAATAATGGGAGGAATGTAAGTTCCGACCACTGTATCGTATACCGATCCGCAGGAATTCGTAACAATAACGCTAAATACGCCGGTTGTATCCACTGTAAATAAGGGGGTAATACTTCCGTCTGACCATTCGTAATTGGCAAATTCATTGGTAACGTCTAATGCTACGCTTTCGCCTTCGCAAAGCAAGATGTCCGCTCCAAGTTCTATAGTGGGCAATTCCGTTTGCACAAATACTTCAAGCGAATCCACACCAAACCCACAGTCATTACCAACCGTCACACTGTAAATTCCGGCAGCAGATACCTCGATGGACGACTGCATGCTTCCGTTATCCCATTCAAAGGTATTTCCATAAGGTTCCGCATCCAATGTAAGCAGGTTTCCTTCACAAACTAATGAAGTATCTGGTCCAATACTAAATTCAATAGGTATCGGTTCATCCACTGTAAAATCAAGATTTACAGGAAGAGCTGCATTGCCACACAAATCAAGGAAGTTACTGCTACTGCCCAATAACTCTAAGGAAAAATCACCCATAGAAGCAATCGGCGGATCAATCTGTAAAAAGTAAGTTCGGCTATAATCCCCACCCAATCCACAGTCGTTTGAGGTAACATTAATGTTGTAAGGCCCACCAGGGCCATTGAGCACAAAATCATCGCTATTCACAGAAGAACATTGTACATTTTCATTGAAATGAAGTACAATGATATTTTCATTGCAAGAATTAGGCGTTGTAAAATCATCTACTTCCGGTGGCGTTTCATCAAAAATACCGGCACCAGAAGACGTACTAAAATCAATCGTATAGCCATTGGGTGACCCCGTCCAGTTCGATACCATCAGTACATAAGTACGACCTTCTTCCATGTCTACAAAATCATTGAAAGGTGTATTTCCAACTGCCGGTGGTGTACCATTGCAACCACCACCTTGTTCATCAAATACCGAATTGCCGTTAGCGCCGGTAGCACCATGGCAGGGTTCGCCGCCTGCGGCATTACAACTCACCTGAAGGCTCGGATCAGTGAAGATATCGCCACATTCGGCATCGGTTATGTCAAATAGTGACCAATCATAGTCATCACTCAAGTTATTAGGTGTAATCACAAAACCAAGCTGACCATCTGCATTTGCCGTAAAGGTGTACCAGATCGAGTTGAGTTCTCCAGCTGTACAGCTGATACTGGTGTTGATTTCGGAAGAGAAATTACCATCTCCTACCGGAGAATTGGTTTCAGAATAGACCTCCTGACAAACGGGTATTGCGCCCAGACAATCCTGAATAGTAGGGACTTGTGCCCAGCTACTAATACAGCTACACAATCCAATGAGTAATAAAAAATAACGATTAGACATAATACTTGTATGTTTCTAAATGGTTGATGGTTGTTATGCATGGCCTACTGATAGGCGACCAAATTGATAGCAGCAAGAATCCCGTGAGATGAGTAAGTAAGCCGTTTTCTGCTTACCTGAATCAGACCAACAAATTAAAAATAAAAAGTCAGATTGTTGCAAGCAGTCTGGGAAAGAGGCATTTTTGAGCGCGAAAATGGAATCTGCCCTACAAAACACAATTTTGTGGAACTATTCATGCAGCGTTTGAACTAATACTGGTATTGAATACGCTTTAGCGTAAATTTCTTAGTCTTTTGATTTTCACCCGACGACTATGCAAAATATACTCAAAACCATTTTTGATGCCATCAATGGCAGAGAAAAAAACTTCACCTCTGGTAGCATCAATAAAGCGATTCTGATGCTTTCCATTCCCATGGTACTCGAAATGGCCATGGAATCGCTTTTTGCCTTGGTAGATGTGTTCTTTGTTTCACAAGTCAGCCCGGAAGCCGTGGCCACCGTTGGTTTGACCGAATCGGTCATTACGCTTGTATACGCTATCGCCATCGGTATGAGCACTGCTCCTATGGCTATGATTGCGCGATATGTGGGCGAAGGCGACCACTCGCAAGCATCCAAAGTAGTACTGCAAGCAGTGTATCTAGCAATAGGTATTTCCTTGCTAATTGGTATTCCCGGCTACTTTTTTGCCAGTAAAATCTTGTCCGGCATGGGTGGCAGTGAGGAATTAGTTGCTTCTGGTACAGGCTATACTCAAGTCATGTTTGCCAGCAATATTTTTATCATGTTGCTGTTTTTGCTCAATGGTATTTTCAGAGGAGCAGGCGACGCCCATCTCGCCATGCGCGCCCTTTGGCTCGCAAATGGTATCAATATTATACTTGATCCGATTCTGATTTTTGGCTGGGGCCCCATCCCAGCTATGGGCGTGCAAGGAGCCGCGGTAGCCACCACCATTGGTCGCGGTCTAGGTGTTGCATTTCAGTTGTATTTATTGTTGAAAGGAGCCAGTGTCGTTCGCTTATATTTAAAAGAATTACAAATTCAGTTTAGCATTATGCGAAAGCTACTCAAAATTGCACTCAATGGTGCGCTACAATTTTTGATAGCTTCTGCTAGTTGGATTGTACTTATGCGAATCGTTGCCCAATTTGGCAGTGAAGCCGTTGCCGGATATGTAATTGCGATCAGACTAATCATCTTCACCTTGCTACCTTCTTGGGGTATCGCCAATGCGGCAGCTACGCTGGTGGGCCAAAACCTAGGTGCTGGTCATCCCGATCGAGCCGCAACTTCTGTTTGGCGCGCCGCCTATTTTAGCATGATCTTTTTAGCATCGGTAGCTGCCATTTACTTCTTTGGTGCATCCACTATTGTTTACTTTTTTACGGACGATCAGGCGGTAGTTGATGCCGGGATTCTTAGTCTACGCATTTTTGCGATCAGCTACGCCCTCTTTGCTTATGGTATGGTCATTGGCCAGGCATTCAATGGAGCAGGCGACACCCGAACCCCGATGATTATCAATCTGATCTGTTTTTGGGCCGTAGAAATTCCACTCGCCTATTTTCTGGCACTATATGCAGGCTGGGGCTTAGCTGGTGTATGCTGGGCTATAGCCGGCAGCGAAACACTGATGACGATACTGTCTATCATTTTATTCCGCCAAGGAAAATGGAAGACGGTAGAAATCTAGCTTTTGACTTGCCTTCCCGCTATTTGGCGGACGGGTTCGACAAATAATGATGTTGTTTTTATCTGACAGAAATGGGAAAATGATTTTTTCGAAGAAAGAATTCGTCACAAACTAATTTATTTATCCACAATGCCGTACTGTTAGATAATAGCAGTACGGCAGAAAGAAAATTATCATGAAATATTTTATTCTGATTATTATATCCTTTTTAGCCTTAAATTTTTCATTCACGCAAACAACCATTGGGCTTTCAATAGGGGGGGATTATATGAGTATAGCACCAGGCCTTTTTTATCCTGATACACAAGAAAGGGTCAAATTCGACAATACTGAAAATAGCACAAATTCTCTTCTTTTTGGTAGCGTAATCGAACAGCATTTGTCAAAAAAATCTTACTTATCATTAAGTGCTTTTTTCTCTAGGAAAAGTATTACACATACTAGAGGCTTTGTGGGACCAATATATGATAAAATAAAATTTGACCATCAAACATATTCAATAGATTTTAATTGGAGTCCTTTCAATAATTTCTACTTAGGCTTCGGGGGAACATATTCCGTTTTCATCAAGTCTAAGAGAGATGAGAGACCTACTGGTTTCAATACAAAGAGTGAATATGGAGCATTAATTGGTGCTTCTTATCGCTATAAGGGTTTGGTAGTAAATCTAAGATACCTTCATAGCTTAGATGTTATAGAGCCAGATGAAGATACCTTAGTATTTCTAAGTCCAACCAAATCTGTTGCTTTGTCTGTTAGCT
>JALEHC010000376.1 GCA_022763215.1 Saprospiraceae bacterium | reverse complement strand
GTTATGATAAGGAGGTGACGAGAATCACCCTGCTCTGCATCAGTTTTTCAGAATTGATGAGCTATATTAGTAAACTGAACAGAAAATTATGGCTCAAAAAACAGAAAAATACCCCCTACCGATACCCGGCCAGGATTATATGCAGCTCATTTACAATCCGGTAGTCTTAAAACATGATACCGGTGCTCATCCGGAAAGTAGAAAACGATTTGATGTATTGGGTGACATTCCGGTTACTGATTTGCTCGATGGTGCGCCTTATCTCGGGCTAGTACACACACCAACCTATATTCGCGAGCTTAAAACTGCTTGTCAGTACGGCCAGCGCCTCGATCCAGACACGGCTATTTCCGTTGATAGTTTTGAAGCAGCTCGATATGCGGTAGGTGCAACGATGATGGCATCTGAATCGAACGGATTTGCACTAGTTCGGCCGCCAGGGCATCACGCCTATTCGAACCGTGGGAGTGGCTTTTGTTTGCTCAATAATGTAGCCGTGGCAGCAGCCCGACTAGTCGAAGAAGGCAAACGAGTTGTTATTTTTGATTTTGATGGTCATTTGGGCGATGGTACTATGGATATTTTTTATGATTCCGATCAGGTATTAGTCTGGTCGATGCATCAATTTCCGGCTTATCCAGGCCATGGCTTTACCGATGAAATCGGTATGGGGAAAGGCAAAGGTTTTACGATTAATGTGCCTTTGCCACCAGGTAGTGCCGATGACATTATGTGGGATGCGTTCCAGTTCTTTTTGCCGGTCGTAAAGGAATTTCAGCCAGATGTCATTGCTATTTCAGCAGGTTTTGATGCCCATCAAAGCGATTTCTTACTCGACTTGAAAGCTTCTGCTGGGTGGTATTATCGGGTGGGTCAAGCCTTGCGGCAAATCAATGATCGCCTATTTGCTACACTCGAAGGCGGTTATGATGTAGAAATTATGCCCAAATGCCTATTCAATTTTTTGGCGGGCATCAATGGACACCCCCAGCCATTTGAAGAAGAAGTTACCCATTCCGGAATGCGAGTATGGGAAACCTTCGAAATCAATGTCCACTCAGTTATGGCTAATTTGAGACCCTACTGGAAAATATAAACCATGCGAAAACAACTCAAAAAGCTCTTTCAACCCAAATCGATTGCAGTTATTGGCGCTTCCGACACGGAAGCTTCCGTGGGTTTTATGGTCATGAAAAACCTGCTCGCAGGCAGTTACAAAGGCCACATCTTTCCGGTCAATATCAAGCACAAAAAAGTACACGGACTTAAAGCTTATTATCACATTGCCGATTTGCCCGAAGCTCCTGACTTGGCGATTATCACCACCCCAGCCTATGCCGTTTTGCAGGTTGTACGGGAGTGTGGAGAAGCTGGCGTTGGGGCACTGGCGATCCTTTCTGCTGGCTTTCGCGAAACAGGTGAAGAAAGTAAATTTCGCCTTGAGCGTATCCGCCAAATTGCACATGCGCACAATATGCGGGTATTAGGGCCTAATTGCTTAGGTTTTATGGCTCCGCACTTGGGCTTAAATGCTAGTTTTTCGACTGTGATGGCACAGGCTGGAAATATCGCTTTTATCTCCCAAAGCGGCACATTGGGCATTGCCACGCTTGATCAGTCTATTGCCCAGAATATCGGTTTCAGTTATTTTGTATCGATTGGTACGATGGCGGACGTTGCTTATGCCGATTTGATTGATTTTTTTGGAACAGACCACCATACCAATTGCATACTGATTTATATGGAAAGTCTCAAGGAAATCAGGCGTTTCATGAGTGCAGCACGTTCGTTTGCCCGATACAAACCCATTATTGTATTGAAGGCAGGACGAAGCATGGAAGGACAAAAAGTATCGCTTTCGCATACGGGGGTCCTTGCGGGAAATGATGATGCATTTTCGGCTGCTTTTCGTCGGTCGGGTATCATCCGAGTATCGACCATGGCGCAACTATTCAACTGTGCCCAATCGTTGGCAATGCAGCCTCGCCCTTCGGGCAATCGGCTGGCAATATTAACCAATGCGGGTGCTCCGGGTGTATTGGCTACCGATTATTTGATGGCTAATGGCGGCCAATTGGCCAAGCTTTCAGAAAAAACATTTGAAGCCTTAAACGATCTGCTACCTGTCAACTGGAGTCACAATAACCCAGTCAACTTACTGGGAGATGCTTCCGCAGATAAATACCAGGATGCGCTACGCATCTTGCTTCGCGATCCGAATATTGATGCGGTGCTCGTCATTCTGACTTACCAAGCGATGACCACACCGGAGGCTGTGGCCAAGGCCATTGTTGCCATTAATAAAAAGTCAAACAAACCCATTTTAGCATCATGGATGGGTCAGGCTAATGTAGAAATTTCGCGAGAGATACTCGAAGCAGGGAAAGTGCCTAACTATCGCTATCCGGAAAGTGCGGTAGATGTCTTTCTGAAAATTTATCAATACAATCGAAATCTGGCTTTGCTAACGGAAACCCCTCCCGAAGAACCCCATCAATTCAGATCAGACAAAGCAAAAGCCCGGAAAATTATCAACCAAGTGCTGGCCGATGGCAGACACCAAATGCTGGAAACCGAAGCCAAAGACCTGCTGAAATGTTATCAACTCCCCGTAACACACTATCAACTAGTGACAAATTTGGCGCAAGCCAAAGCATTTGCAGAAGCACATGGCTACCCACTGGCCGTCAAAATAGCCTCCTCACAAGTTTATCATAAATCTGATTTGGGAGGAGTCGCGCTCAATATTCAAAGCTTGCCAGAGTTGGAAAAAGCCTACCACAGAGTGCTCAAAAACGTGCAACACACAGCCCCAGAAATTGAAGTATCCGGAGTAGTGATTGAGCGCATGATTCAGAAAAAATTTGAGTTATTTATTGGTGCTCGCAAAGACCCCGTTATTGGACCAGTGCTGGCATTTGGTCGAGGAGGCATTGATGTTGAAATCCACAAAGATACCCAACTGGGGCTACCGCCTATGAATATGGCCTTGGCCCAAAGGATGATTGAAGGCACCCAGATTTATCCACTGTTGCGAGGTTATCGCAATCGAAGCGGAGTAGATCAGGAAAGTCTGGCATTTACGCTCTGCAAATTTGCTTATCTGATCATGGATTTTCCAGAGATTCAGGAAGTCGATATCAATCCATTTGCCATGGATCAGTTTGGCGAATTTATTTTGGATGCCCACATTGTGCTTGACCCCAAAACTGCTGCCAATCCGCCTAAAAGTTATGGCCACTTGGCGATTTCGCCTTATCCAGGTCGGTATCAAAAAAAGATCGAAGCCCGCAATGGGCAAGAGGTTTTGCTGCGTCCGATTCGGCCAGAAGACGAGCCGCTCGAACTTGCTATGGTGGAGCGTTTATCTAAAGAATCCTTGTATTTCCGATTTTTTGGTTATGTCCCCAAGATGACTCATGAGTTGATGATACGCTTTACGCAAATCGACTACGACCGAGAAATGGCGATTGTTGCCCTTACGGAAAATGCAGCGCAACAAACTGAGATGATTGGTGTGGTCCGTATTATTGCAGACCCTTGGGGTGAAGCTGCCGAATATGCCATATTGGTAGCTGACGAATGGCAAGGGCAGGGCATTGGTGGCCAAATGACCGACTACATCATTGAAATTGGTCGAGAGATGGGGCTAAAAAGCATTTATGCCACCGTATTGGCCTCCAATAAAGGTATGATTAGCTTATTCAAAAAGAAAGGCTTTACCGTCAAACGCGAAGATTTTGATACTTATCGCGTTGATTTGGAGTTGGAGAAAGGTTAGAGGGCAGCAGGAGTGCTGCGCCCTCTTGGAGTTTTCATCGCTTTTCTATGGTGATTTCGCCTTGCATATAGTTGCCGCTTGGCTCTCCTGTTTCCGAATTCATGACTTCCATATTGAAAGTTGCTTCGAAACGATCATCATTATCAACGATTATTCGTATCTGACTTTCCGGATCAAGGTCTTGCCCATAGTTACAGAACAAAGAAAATTCTTCTGAGAAGGAAACTTTATCAAAGTATCCTGCCAAATAAATACCTCCATTTTCTTCTGCCCCTTCCCGCATCATTTTATAAGTTCCAGGTCCGGTATAATTGGCAACCCATGTGGTAAAAGTCTGGTCATCAAAACTATTGGCCCCGTTAAAAAAGGTAGCGGCGGAAATTAATAAGGTGTTGCTGTCCAGTGTATCTAACCCGATACTAGTTGCATACACCAGAGAGGTATCAACGACCGTCGCGCCGCCAAATCCTTCGAAAGAAAAATTGTCTCCCATAAAAGAAACAGACACCATAGCATTAGCCAAATCTACTCCAGGGCCATTACCATTGGGTTCCATAGACTCTTCATCGTCTGAGCAGGAAGTAATCAGCAAGGAGCTAAGTAAGAGTAGACAAAGAAATAAAATTGAATTATTTTTCATGATTATTGTGTTTTATCGTGCGTTATATTTGCCGCAAAGGCAAAAATCAATATTTGACAACTTTTGTACGATAGGTTTCGCTTTCGCTAAATACGAGTAGCATATAGACGCCATCAGGCAGAGTACTCATATCAATAGTATTAGATTTTAACTCGCCCTGCAATACCTGCTGAGAAGCGGTATTTAATATCTTATAAGAGCTATTGGGCAAGTTATTTTCTATTTGCAGGATATCCGTCACCGGATTGGGAAAGACAGATAATGGTTGTGTGCTGATCTGGCCAATCGAGGAAGTCATTGGGCAGTTAACAGTAAGAAAATAAGGCTGAGTACTATTTTTATCACTGGTGATTAGAAAGTAATACGTCCCAGGCTCATCAATTTGCTTGGTATAATCGACATCAAAACCATTATTGGGAGATTGCCCCCCTATTGGCATAAAGACATCATCATACAATTCGAGGTCAATGGATATATTATCAGCTACATTATTCACCATAATTTGTAAATCACCGGGCTCTGTAATTTCGATTTGATAATAATCTTCATCTCCTGCTCCAAGCACAGTTGCCTCATAAGTTCCGCCACAATCGACTGAAGTTGCCTCATCAAAACTATTATTACATTCGAAGGTATCTTGGGTGTCCAAGGATACGATCATATTGTAGAACTCAAAGCTCTGCGCATTGCCAAAAGCTATGTTCTCTATTCTTATAAAGTATAAGCCAGGCTCACAAATGAGATGATTCAGCACAAAAGGCTGATTGCTGTTCAGGCTTGCCACCTCCATTTGCAAATTGTTGTAAACCAGAATTTCCAAATTCATATTATCAGGAATTTGGTTCATCAAGATTCTTAAAACGCTTGTTTCTGGCACCATGATGCTGTAAAAATCTACATCATCACTATTCATAATTTGACCTTGAATCAATTGATCAAAACCAATAGAAGCAGCATCATTGAATGAATCATTACATTCATATATATCGTCCGTATTAAGATTAACAGTCAGGTTATAAAAATCAAAGCTCTCATCGGCACCAAAGGAAACCTCTTGAATCAGAATATAATATTCACCGGGCTCACAGACTCTATAGTTGAGCGTAAAATTATTACTTATCGACAGGTTAGCCAGCGGTAATTGCTGACTATTATACAAATCAGCCTTTAAAGTCATCCCGGAAGGAGCATTCGTTACATTGATCCTAAAAACACCTGGTGTTGGAATAGTTACTTTGTAATAGTCAAGATCGGTGTCGTCCATAATTTGGGCTTGTACCAATTGTCCAAGCTCAATAGAAGCAGCATCTGCAAATGTATTGTTGCATTCATATGCATCATCCGTGTAGAAATTAACAGTCAGATTGTAAAAATCAAAGCTCTCATCGACACCAAAGGAAACATCCTCCACTAGAATAAAATACACTCCAGGCTCACAAACTAGCTTATTGAGTACTAATGAACTTTCCGTACTTGAAGAGGCAGAAGGAAGTTCCAACTGCTGATTATTAAAAATTGTCACTCTGAGATTCATACCAGCAGGAACACCATTTAAAGTAATATTCAAAACGCCTGAACTCCCAACCGAAACTTGATAATAATCCAAATCGCCATTATCCATAATTTGAGCTTGTACCAATTGGCCAAATCCAATAGAGGCCGCATCTACAAAACTATTATTACATTCATATACATCCTCCATGTAAAAATTAACAAATAAGGTATATGGGTCTGGGCTTTGATCGCTTCCACTTGACACATCCCTAATCAAAATGTAATACAAGCCGCCTTCACACACTAGTTCGTTTGCAGTATACGATACGCTATTGCTAAACGCTGCCACAAACTGTTGCTGACTATCATACAGTGTCAATTCCAATGTCATGTTGGTTGGAATATTATTCACGACAAAATTAAAAACACCTTCCTCTGGCACGGTCACTTTATAATAATCGTGATCACCATCGGGGTTAATCGTACCGGAAATCATACCGCTCAAATCTGTTAAATTGATTTGGTCAGCTGTCGCGAAACTATTATTATTTTCGGTTTCTGTCTGAGCATCTAAAAGTGATACACTTAATATCATACTCAGCAAAAGCAGTAAATGAGATTGTTTGATCATGTTGTAATGATTAGTTTTTGATAAAATCAGCTTAATGCAGCACATCCCTTTTATTTGCCGAAAGGCATACCCCTATACAACCTAGCATATAGTTACACTAAGCGAATAGTGGCCCATTTGCATGAAAATGCAAAAGAGTAAAACCTTACTAGCTTATTTTTAAAATCGAATTTACAGTTATGGCAAATCTAGCACAATGACCGGATAGAATTCTGTATCATCGCACAAGTCCTGGGCTTTCGCCAAAACTTCCTCTGCTGTATAATCTGTTCCAGAGCCTGTTTTAGGCTCAGCATCTCCCATTACGATAATTTTATCGGGCGCAGAACAATCTTTCCAAGACATAATATCCAACACTTCGTATAAAGCATCATATACGGATTCGGGTAAGTCAAACCCGCCGCCTTCCAGAGTGATAGCATTGACAAATTCACGTGCATCGTCATAGTCTTCGCTCAAATCAATACTTCTGAACCACCAGTCGCCATCGGATCGTTTGTCACCATAAGTGGCAGCTCCCAAGCGACAACCATCCGGCAGGCAGTCGATAATCTTATTGATATTAAGTTTGACTTGATCAATTTCTTCGACCATGGAAGTTGTTTTATCAACGACAAAAACAATTTCACTTCCTCGCTCCGCATCCTGAATCAGGTTACAAAGGATGTCCGGAATATCTTCTGGGTCGTATACTAAATTACAAGCTTCCGTATCGCCATTTGTCAGCGTACTAAATGCTTCGATTAATTCGAGCGATTCCAGCGGAATGGTACGTACCTCCGGCTCTATCGCTAAATCGTCGAAAGAATTGCACGTACTCAGAATGAGTAAAGCAAATACGAATAACAGACTATTTATTTTTCTCATCATTTTTGTTTTAATCAATTTTAAAGCCAAGACCACCAGAAACAAAGCCTACGCCATGCTGACCGACTTCAAGTGTGAAATAAAAGTGATCGCCCAAAAAATAGCGAGTGCCCACCAAGAAGTCGAAAGACACTTCGCTCCGACTTTC
>JALEHC010000052.1 GCA_022763215.1 Saprospiraceae bacterium | reverse complement strand
GCGAGTGTACCGAAGGTAACCTCACAGAATTGACGACCGGTATCTGCCCGGGTGAGACCTTTACATTTGGTGACAACCAAATCAGTAGCCCAGGTAGTTATCAGGCTTCTTTCACCAATCAGCAAGGTTGTGATAGTCTCGTTTTCCTAAATGTTGAACCATTGGAAAGTCCAAGCGTTCAGCTAGGCCCGGATACTTCAATTTCTCAAAACGAAGTGCTTGACCTCAGTATTTTTGGTTCGTATTTTGGCATATTCTGGAATGATGGCACGGTTGGTAATGAATATATTTTTTCGGCAGAAACGCCAGGTCAATACACGATAAGTGTTACGGTATATGGTTTTAACGGTTGCCCTGCTACCGATGAAATCATCATTAATGTTGAGATGGTATCTTCTGCTGCCACTTTTACTGAAGCCAAGCCAATACAATGCAAGCTGTTCCCTAACCCGGCATCATTTGGTCAGTCGATCCAACTTTTATTGGAAAATATTCCTGATCGATTACAACAAATAGAATTAATCATTTATGATGCTGCTGGCCGCAAACGGATAGAAAAACAACATCGCTCCAAATCAAGCATATCAATCGATCATTCGCTTGAAGCGGGGCTATATTTTGTACAACTTTGGTCAGCTGGTCAAATGCTTTCTAGCCAATCTTTTGTTGTCCAGTAATGCCCATTTTCCATGGCTGCTCGACCAAGTCCGTTGATCGAATCGACCAATGAAGATAGTGCAATTCATAAAAAGTTTTACTTTTGCAAACGCTAAGTAAAAACCGAACTTTATACATGGGCGATGCGCTGTTATATTTTGGACTTTTTGCGGTAAGCCTTACCGTTTTGCTGAAAGCATCTGACTTTTTTATCGACTCAGCAGAAAAAATCGGACTTTCGGTAGGTATTCCGCAGTTTATTATTGGTGTGACGATTGTTGCTTTTGGAACATCCCTTCCGGAGTTGGCCACCGCTATTATCTCTGTCCTCAAAAATGAATCAGAATTGGTGATTAGTACGGTCATTGGTTCTAATGTCACAAATATTGCGCTGGTTTTGGGATTGGTAGCCGTTGTTGTTAAAAATATTGACCTCGAATATAACATCTGGCATTCTGATATGCCTCACCTCTGGGGTTCTGCTTTTATGCTTTGGTTGGTGCTCAGCGATTATCAGGTATCCATCATGGAATCGTTGTTATTGCTTGGCGGTATTGTTATTTTCCTCGCCAATTCTTTCAAATCAGATGATAAGGAAATCCGAGATGATCAAATCAAAACATCCTGGAAAACGTATGCCTTGTTGTTGGTAGGTGGCTTTTTTGTGTATTTGGGGGCTGATTATACCGTATTTGCCATTAAAAAGCTTTCAGCCATTGCTGGTATCGAATCTAAAATCATTGGTCTTTCAGTTGTAGCACTCGGAACTTCACTACCAGAAATCATTGTCAGTCTTAACGCTGCCCGTAAAGGGAAAACCAGCATAGCCGTAGGTAATGTACTGGGTTCCAACATCTTCAACACCTACATGGTAGTCGGTTTGCCTGCACTGATTGGTCCAATTCAAATACCGGATGATATCAATAACTTTTACCTTCCATTGATGCTTGTAATGACAGTCCTTTTTGGTTTGATGTCTAATAATCAGAATTTTTCTCGATCGGAAGGCTTCATTCTTATCTTGTTCTACATATTTTTCCTTGCGGAAATGTTTAAAGGCTTCTAAATTTTAGGTATCTTATAAAAGATAATTTATGACAGACGTTGCGGATTTAGCGAAAGCTATACATGCTGTGATGTAAGCGTCTGTCTCCATTCTTTAAAGCAATACCATTCTTCATGTTTCGACTCATTTCTGTACTTGCCATCCTTTTCTTGACAACTACTGCCTTTTTCATAACACAATCATCATTTTCTGATGGCCTAGTGGCCTATTATTCTTTTAATCAATGCGATGCCAGAGATGATACAGCGAATGGCAGTAACGGCCAAATGAAAGGCGGCGTTAGCTGTTGGTGTGGCATTGAAGGCGAAGGACTTTTATTTGACGGGGTAGATGACCACTTGGTGTTTGAAGGTATTGTCAACAAATATTTTACGACTACTGATTTTACAATTAGCTTTTATATCAAACCCGAACAATATTCCGTCTTTCGACAAAGCCTGTTCTCAAAACGAGAGGCTTGCTCATTTGACCAGATGCTCGACCTGAGCCTCGATCTCAACCGAAAAGAAATTTGCACGCAAGTGTACCAAACCGAATACCACTACTTTAAAGACCTCTCTCCTGCGCTTGATTCGACTGGCTGGATGCACGTTGCCCTTGTACGCTCAGGCTTACAAGCCCAGACCTATATCAATGGACAACTTCGTAAGCAGAGCTTCCGTTGCCGAGGGGTAGATATCACCAATGAAGCCTTGCTCATGTTTTCCAATAGTCCCTGCATGGGTGCTGCCGGCAGGTATAAGCGGTTTAAAGGTGTGCTGGATGAACTCAGGGTATATGGCAGGGCTTTGTCAGAAGAAGAAATCCTTGAGCTGTACCTCCAATACCCTATTGAAAATGCCGTCCGAGACTGCGTAACATTTGCACCACAAAAATTCCCAAAACCATGGGAAAGCGTTTACCTTTGCCGCAATATGGTGGGATAGTTGGCTGTTCGGAACAACAACAATACATACGCGCCTACCTTTCGGTAAATATGACACGCATATTCAGAAATCGAAGTGAGGAGTGAACCAGCGCGCGTCCATACCATTCAAATATTAGAAAGAAAGTTTGCCATTTCCATGGAAATGGCAAGCTGATGCAAGCAAATTTGACGATAGAATTAGTGAATTAAATCAAAAACCATGTTTGGAAATTTATTAGGAGATATGGAAGAACGCCAGAAGGCGTTGAAAGAACAATTGACCCAGGTAATGGTAAACGGAGAAGCTGCTGACGGCATGATCAAGATTGAAGCCAATGCAACCCGCGAAATCACCAATATATCCATCGATCCTGAATTCCTGAAAGATGCAGATGCGGAGGAACTGGAAGACTTGCTGTTGGTGGCTATAAATCGCACCCTGAGCAAGGCGGCCGAGACAGAAGCAGCTGAAACGCAAAAGCTCATTCAAGACATGTTACCGCCTGGTATGGGCAATATGTTTGGCATGTAATTCACCGCTAACTGATTTCACTCCTGGCTTAAAATATTCTAGTAAGACAATCGTTTTATTGTTTCAACTCACAAGCAGGAGTTATCCATTAACGAAAACGAAATGAACTTCATGAGAGGTATTTTTATTCTTCTTGCTATTTGCACCACCTCCTGGCTAGATGCACAGACTACTGTTGGAATGGTTGCTTATTATACATTCGACTCTACTATGACTGACGTTACAGGTAATACCGCTAATACAGGTGTCGTAATTGGTTCTACCGATTATTCCTGTGGGGTACTGGATGAGGCGGTTAGTCTGAATGGCAATAATACCGAAATTTCTTTTCAGGGCCCGGTAAACAACGAATTTGACACCGAGGACCTGACCATCAGCTTTTATTTCAAGTCTAACAGCAATACAGGTACGCAGTATATTCTTTCAAAGCGCGACAGTAGCTGTATGAATGAAAATGAATTTCTGCTACGCTATATACCAAGTAGCAATTCTATAAATTGTACGCTTGTTGAAAACGCTAATAAAAATGTTTCCCTTACACATCCGCTGGATGAAGGGGTCTGCTGGAATCATGTCGTCATTATTCGGGAGAGTACCCGGGTAAAAATGTACGTGAATGGCGAATTTGCAGATGAACAAGGAACACTCAGCCGTATTGATTTGCTGAGTAATGGTTTCTTTACCCTCGGAAACGCCATTTGTAAGTCTGGCAATGATACTGGTTTTGGCGGATTGGTAGACGAACTTCGCATCTACAATCGCTCTTTGGATGAGGATGAAATTGATGGCCTTTATTTCAACCCTGATCAGATCATTAATCGAGACACGAATATTTTTCTGGGCAGTTCTGTCGATATTCAAATCACCAATACCTGTGCCGAAGACTTTAACTGGACGCCGAATGATGGCGTTACCCCTGCCTTTGATGCAGAGCCAGTTATTACGCCTAAGGTGCCCGGAGCAGAAGTTTATGTCTTAGAGCTTACGGATATGCAGACCGGATGCACGGCAGTTGACTCTATACGAATCAATGTAGTTGATCCAGATGATCTGGAATGTGATGTTGTATATTTGCCAAAAGCGTTTACGCCGAATGGCGATAATATTAATGATACTTTTGGTATCAGCAACCCGTTTGCGGTGCCGGAATTGATCTCTTTTGAGATATTTGACCGCTGGGGTGGCCGTGTTTTTGCGACGGCCAATGCCTTTGAACAGTGGGATGGCAACTTCGATGGGCAAGCTGTCAACCCAGGGGTTATGATCTACAAAATCGTTTATGTTTGTGAAGGTGTGGAACAACAAGCCACAGGTACTTTCACCATTCTAAAATAAAGCTTTCCATGTGGCTGACCAAGCAATATTTAGCTTCGTCAGCCACCTCCTTTCCCTTCCTTCTTCGCTTGCGCTAAATCAAAACTTTAACATTAGTTGTTATTCGTATTTTTCAAATGTATTTTGCGCTTGTGAAAATTTTGTATTACCTTAGCCTTACAGGAGAAAAATTAAGACGATTTAACATTTGACATTCTTTTAGACTCCCTCCAGAACTAAGTGGTCAATTAAAATCCTCTGGTTCATCCTGTATTTAGCTATCACATATCATAATTTCTTGTATCTGCTACGCAATTCAGAGCTCCCCCGTACGAATGGACAGTTATACTGTATGTAGCTGCCCCATCTACTAATTTCAAACCGATTTTTGTTTAATTAGATTATTAATAAATTAATTTTCATAACACATTAAACCTTATTATTACATGCGCTTAAATCGACTTTTATTAAGTTGCGTTTTAGGATTATTTACCCTAGCAACTACACCAATGTTCGCGCAGGTAACCAATGACGATTGCTCAGATGCAATTGCAATTGGTTGTGGCGAAACAATTACTACTACCACATTAGGTGCTACTGCGGATGACATTCCAGAATGTAACCTAGCATCAACTGGCCCTGGTATTTGGTATACCGTTACAGGTACAGGTGGAGACATCACCGTTTCAACTTGTAGTGCCAATACTGATTTTGATACTCAGTTGGGTATCTTCGAAGGTAACTGTGCAGGTTTGACTTGCGTAGCAGGAAACAACCAAGATTTTGGATGTGCATTTAATGTACGTCAGTCGACTGTGGTATTCCCTTCAGAAGCAGGCGTAACGTACTACATCTACCTGACAGGTCAGGGTGGTGCAGACGGTATCGCTGAGCTTTCTGTTTCTTGTGAAGATGGTCCAATCGAAAATGACACTTGTGAAAATGCAACTAGCATTTCTTGCGGTGATGTTATTATCGGCTCTACAGATGGAGCATCTAATGACTCTAGCCTTCCTTTCTGTGGTACTTCTCTTACTTCTGCTCCAGGAGTATGGTACTCTTTTGTAGGTGATGGTTCATTAGCTACAGTAACAACTTGTGGTGCAGCTACTGATTATGATACAAAAATGGCTGTATTTGACGGAAGTTGCGGAAGCTTGAGCTGCGTAGGTGGCGATGACGATGATTTTGGTTGTGGATTTAGTACACTTCAGTCTGTTGTAGAATTTACAGCAGAAGCAGGCACTACTTACTACATCTATGTTACTGGTTTTGGCTCTAACTCTGGTACTTTCGAACTTAGCCTTACTTGTGATAATGCTCCAGATAACGATGATTGCTCAAATGCAATTGCTGTAAACTGTGGCGATGTAGTTTCTGGCAGTACAGAAGGTGCTTCACCAGCGAGTGTAAGTTTCTGTGGTACTACTTTGACAACAGCTGGTGGTGTTTGGTACGAAGTAACAGGTACTGGACTTCCAATTACGGTTTCTACTTGTAATGCGGGTACTAACTTTGATACAAAGTTGGGTGTATTCTCCGGTTCTTGTGGTGACTTGTCTTGTGTAGCCGGAAACGATGACGACTTCGGCTGTTCTTTCAGCAGCGTTCGCTCAACTGTATCATTTGACTCTGAGGCAGGCGAATCTTACTACATCCTTGTAACTGGATTTAGCTCTAACACAGGTAACTTCGAACTTTCTATCGAATGTGAAGAAGGAGCTGGTGTAGCATTTACTTGTGAGGATGCTATCGAAATTGGTTGCGAAAGCTCAGTAACTGGTTCAACAACTGGTGCACCAACGCTAGAATCACTTGGTACTTGCGACGGTGAAGACCTAAGCGAAGCAGAAGGTGTTTGGTACCGTATCGAAGGTAATGGCCTTTTGGTTGGTATTGAAACAATTCAGGAAGGTACTGACTATGATCCAGTATTGGCAGTATTTGACGGAAGTTGTGACGCATTGAACTGTGTAACGGCTAACAACAACTTGAGCTTGGTTACAAGAATGGCAAGAGTAGAGTTTTTAGCTGAAGCAGGTACAACTTATTACGTATATGTTACTGGTCAGCGTGGTTCTGACGGAGACTTCGAATTGGCTGTAGATTGCCGCGTACCAAATGATGACTGTGATCGTGCACTTGAATTGGCTTGTAACTCAACTGTTTCAGGTTCTACTTCTGATGCAACTTCTGATTCTTACCCAGCTTGTGGTACAAGCTTTTCTTCAGCTCCTGGTGTATGGTATGCATTCCAGGGTAGCGGTACAGAAACAACAATCTCTACTTGTAATGCAGGTACAGACTACGATACCAAGTTATTCTTATTCGAAGGTACTTGTGATAACTTAGTTTGTGTGGATGGTAATGATGACGACTTCGGTTGTTCTTTCAGCATCAGACGCTCTACTATTACTTTCGACTCTGAAGAAGGTACGATTTACTATGTATTGGTAACTGGCTTCGGTTCTAGCAATGGAAACTTTGAATTGAGCCTTGACTGCGAAATTGACGACGACAATGGCGGCGTTTGTGATGACAACGATGGTGTTTATGATGACGTTTGTGATGCAGACTGCTTGACAATTAATGAAGAATACAGCTTCTCTAACGCTGGTGCTACGGCACAGGCGGGCGAACCTAACCCAGGTGCTGGTACAGGTAGTTCTACTTGTAATTCGCAAGATGGATGGTGTAGCTTCGAATTGGACGTTGACAACTCTGTTTGGTTCCGTTTCACAGCTCCTGCAAGTGGTTGTGTAAATATCGATGTATTGGATGCTGACCTTCAATTGGCTGTATGGCAAGCTTCTGATTGTAACGACTTCTCCACTTTCGTGGAAATCGGTGCTAACGATGATGGTGGCCCAGGTACAGCTCCTGCTTTGGTTGCATTGGATGTAACGCCAGGTGAAACTTACTGGGTACAAGTTGATGGCTACAATGGTGCACTTGAAACAGCTGGTACAATTACAGTATCTGATTGCGATGCTCCAGTACCAGGTTGTGATGATGCATTCGAATTGCTTTGTGGTGATG
>JALEHC010000375.1 GCA_022763215.1 Saprospiraceae bacterium | reverse complement strand
TGATAGCCTTTCGGCAAATCGGCATAAAAATAGTTTTTACGATCAAAGTAACTAACCGGACTTATTTTTGATCCCAGTGCCAAACCTAATCGAACCGCATATTTCAGCTGCTGTTCATTGAGACGCGGCAAAGTACCTGGATGTCCCAAGCTGATGGCACTTACCTGCGTATTGGGTTCCGCTCCAAAGCGGGTAGAATCACCACAAAAAGCTTTACTAGTGGTATCTAATTGAACGTGTACTTCCAATCCGATAACCGTTTCGTACTTATCGTAAACACTCATGTTCTGTAATTTTGGCCACTATCAGCAGCTTGTCTCTAAAATCGTGGCTTGTTATGGCGGGCTAAAATAAAAATAAACCTATCAAAAAGGTAAAGGCTAAAAATACTATAAAGATGAATAAATAAGAAAAATTCAAAATGCTAAACTTGATGATGGTCTTTAATCGCTTTTGCTTATACACACGCCGCATTGATTTGTACAAATAAAACATCACCAACACCACAGCTATTGCAATGTGACCGTCTTCATCCCCCCAATTTTCAGCCAAGTCAGGCATGAAATATTCAGCAAGAAATACCAGTCCAAAAATTATAAATGCAAAAGCATGATAATGAAAAGAAAAAATCAAGTGTTCAACATAATATTGACCTCGCCGCCAATACAAAAGCTTAAGTAATAAAGCCAAAGCTGGCATCATCAGGAATATCATCCAGATCATTTTCCCCATGATGGATTTGAGGAAACTCCCTCCTTCTTGATTAACTTTTACTACTTGAGTGGCAAACAACCGATTGAAAAAACCATCAAAATTTTGTTTTTTAACAATTTCATGCGGGCTCATGATGGCTACTTCCTTCTTCGATACCTGAAATTGTTTGGTTGTGAAAGTCCAATCATTATTGATGTACAAAAAGCCGTAGTAAATACTATCTTCTCGCGTATCGGGCAGCTTTCGCAAAATGCGATCCACGGCTGTTTTAGCATCCCCTTCCGGGAAATCTTTCAAAACTTCCTGACTGACAACTTCCAGACTATCGCGATAGACTGCATAATCAGCTTGACGTTGATTTTTTCGGTTTTGGACAGAGAAGCCTTCGTTTAACTCATTGGAAACCAGTAGACCAAGAGCTGCAAAACAAGCCACTGCACAGACCAAAAACAAACGCAAAGGGTGTATGTAGCGCTTGTGCTTGCCAAGGAAATATTCGTTGGTCAATTTTCCAGGGCTCAGCAGCGCTTTCGCTGTTTTAAAAAAACGAGAATCGAGATTAAAAATCGTTTCAATAAATTCAGTGACCAGCTCTTTGAAAGTAACACGGCCAGTCGTATACTTTTGACTACAATGGCGACAAAAGCGACTACCCACTGCCATCGGGTGATAGCAATTACGGCAGTATTTCCTTTTTTCAGAGGGTTGGTTGACCATGGATAAAGCTGGTTTTCCCTAAAATTAAGAAGATTTTTCCCGCTTTCAGATCAATTTTAGCAATCAGCGATAAATTTCGACGAACTACTTTTTGCTCAAGCTCCCATCCGAACTGATGAGTAGTTCTGTTTCCGGAAAATCCTGTTTCGTCAAATCAATCAGCTTTTTCAAAGCTCGCTTACTTCCATCCACTTTCGGACCATGCGTCTTCTGCTGATAAATAGAAATGACTTTACCACCCACGAATGTTCCGTCTTTATCAACTTCCAGGTCAATAATTGGAGCAATACCAGCCGCTCCTCGCAAATTGAACCGACCATAAGTACAGAAATTACCTAAGCTATAAATAATGAAGCGGTCTTTATACAATTCGGCAGCGCGGGTTACGTGGGGTCCGTGCCCAAATACGATATCCGCTCCAGCGTCAATCACCGCGTGTGAAAATTTATAAACATCGCCACGGTTTTCACCATAATACTTTTCGGTTCGTCTTGGCACATGTTGGTTCTTAGCACCTTCTGCCCCACCATGGAAAGAAACGATTACGATGTCTGCTTTTTGCGCAAGCTGAGACACAATTTGCTTCGCCCGACTAATATTGCGAATATCCACTGTACCACGATTGGGTGCAAATGCACAAAACCCATAGGTTACACCATCTTTTTCAAAAACCACTGATTCATCACTTCCTGCCAGACCAGCATAATAAATACCTTCCTGGTCAAGCACTTCTTTGGTGCGTTTGCGACCAGATGGACCAAAATCACCAGAGTGATTATTTGCCAAACTAACTACGTCAAAACCAGCATTCGTAAAATGCTTAACATAGCTTTCCGGTGAACGGAAGGCATAGCAAAGATCTGGATTATTGCAGCGTTTTACCGTTCCTCCCTTATCTAGGATCGTTCCTTCGAGATTACCGAAGGTCAAATCAGCACCTTTGAGAATAGGTTCCACATCTGCCAGCAAATCTTTTCCGCCGTTGGCCGGCAAATAATTTTTAGAGGGGTAATTAGTTCCCAGCATCATATCGCCTACTCCGATGATATGTAGCGTTTCAGATTTGGCAGGAGCCACAGTATCGACCTGCTCCATAGCCGGGAGACTGTCAAGTGTTGAAACCAAAGGAACCGGCATGGCCTCTACAGCCATTTCATCCTTTTCAGAAAATCCAAATCCAAGAACAGCAACTACAAGAATTGCTAAAACTAAAAAGAGACCCCCGATAAGAGAGTCTCTGAATGTACCTTTAATCATATCTGATAAAATGATTTTGATATGAAGCATTTCGCTTCACACTTAGTCTTTATAATCGAAAGATTGATTTTGCAAATTAGCGGCATCGATGAGCATTTTGTACTCTTCGGTAGTCAGACCATCCAAACAGAAATTAATTGGATTTACGGGTTGACCTTTGTGATGCACTTCATAGTGACAGTGTGGCGCTGTTGAGCGGCCCGTATTACCGACCTTACCAATTTCCTGTCCACGTTTGATGGTTTCGCCTTTACGAACCAGCATTTTGCTCATGTGAGCGTAAAGTGTTTCGTAACCATATCCATGATCGATAACCACTACATTACCGTAAGTACGGCTGTATTCCGCACGTTTAACAACACCGCCACCCGCAGAGTAAATAGGAGTACCTGTCGGAGCGGTAAAGTCGATACCGTAATGCATTTTTGGAACCTTCAGAATAGGGTGGATACGACGACCAAAACCAGACAAATTGTAGATACCACGCTTGAGCTTATCAGCGCGAACTGGTTTGATTGAAGGAATAGCAGCAAACATTTCTTCTTTTTGCTCTGCTAACTTCGTAATCGTATCAAGAGATTGAGACTGAATACTCATTTTACGCTTCAGTCGATCGATGCTTTTTTTCAAGTCGATAATGGCATCGCCTGAATTTTCGAGGGCTTCGTACTCATCATATTTACTAGAACCACCCGTACCACCGTTCCATACATTTGGATCAATTGGATCCATACCAAAGATCATCCGGTGAGCATAAGCATCACGATCTTGAAGATATTCTAATTCTTGGGAAAGATCAGCAACAACTTGCTTAGACTTGTTTGCTTCTTCCTTTAGTAATTTAATTTCCTGCAAAAGTGCTTCTTCTCTTGCGGAAGTATAAAAATTAGGAATGAGCATATGAATCAAAAATGCCGTAAAAACGACTGCACAGAAAACGCCAAAAATGCGTAATAAAGTAGTGCTTAGTGATTCTTTAACCTTCTCATACTGAAGTGTATGAGTGTTATAAACGAATTTTTCCTTTCTCATGTGTGTTTTTCTAAGCCAAAAATAACTTTACAACAATTCCTGCTTTTTCTCATTACACAAGTGATTGTCGAAAGCCTTGATTCTCAGTTTGGTGTAGCTTATTGTAGTCATTAAATGATTAAGCTTCACTAAATGTTCAAGGGAACTCCAAAAACGATACTGTTGTTGACAAAGTTTAAAGGCCGATCAAAAATAAAACCAGCCGCCAGAAATCCAAAATTTTAAGCCTTCTTTTAGACTAATCCCCCCACAAATACTTGAAAAATGGTACGCAACAAGTGCCAAAGTGCCTTTTTTTCCTGCATTTGTGCTGTCTGAACGACAAATTTTGCGCTGCAAATATGGTAAGCAGCCTTCGAGAAAGGTGTTAATTAAGATTTCTTTAACGTGCTTTTTAACTAAAATCTACCAATCTGAAAGGGAGTTTTTTTTCCAGAAGGCTTCACTCAAGACAAGGTACTTACAATCATTTTCCAGCCTTTTTTTATCTTCGCGCCAAGTTCACATTTACTATAAAATACAGGTGATATGACTTCACAGGAAATACGTCAGCAGTTTCTCGATTTTTTTGCTTCCAAAGAGCACAAAATCGTTCCGTCGGCCCCTATCGTTAATAAGGATGACCCGACTTTGATGTTTACCAATGCCGGGATGAACCAGTTTAAGGATTTCTTCCTCGGTAACCAGGTGCCTGATGCCCGTCGTATCGCCGATACGCAGAAGTGTATGCGTGTGTCTGGGAAACACAATGACCTGGAAGATGTTGGCCGTGACGGAACCCACCACACCATGTTCGAGATGTTGGGCAACTGGTCAATTGGCGATTATTTCAAAAAAGAAGCCATTAGCTGGTCCTGGGAGTTTTTGACCGATCGCCTAGGCATTGATAAAAGCCGCATTTATGCGACGGTTTTTGAAGGAGATGACAGCGAAAACCTAGAACCCGACAATGAGAGCCGGAAGTTTTGGCAACAATTTCTACCAGACAACCGCATCATCAATGGTAACAAAAAAGATAATTTCTGGGAAATGGGCGATGTAGGCCCTTGTGGTCCTTGTACCGAAATACATCTGGATTTGCGCCCCGACGCAGACCGTAAAGCTCTTGCTGGAGAAGAATTGGTCAATAAAGATCACCCACTAGTTGTTGAAATCTGGAATAACGTATTTATCCAATTTAACCGCAAAGCGGATGGCAGCCTGGAAAACCTGCCTGAAAAGCACGTTGATACTGGTATGGGTTTTGAGCGACTTTGCATGGTTTTGCAAGGCAAAACAGCGACTTATGACACCGACGTGTTTACGCCGCTCATCCAAGCAATCGAACAGAAAACGAGCAAGAAGTATACCTTTAGTTATGAGGCTTCCGCCAAATCAGACATGGCCATGCGTGTAATTGCAGACCATATTCGTGCGGTAGCTTTCGCTATTGCGGACGGACAGTTGCCGAGCTCAAACGGAGCAGGCTACGTGATTCGACGCATTTTGCGCCGTGCGGTGCGGTATTACTATTCCTTTTTGGATGTCTCCAAACCATTTTTGCATGAACTACTACCAATTTTGGTAAAAGAAATGGGTGCTGCCTTCCCGGAACTACAAGCACAGGAAGAACAACTGATCAAGATCATCGAGAGCGAAGAAAAGACGTTCCTCAATACCTTGGAAAATGGTCTAAAACGCTTCGACACCCTGGAAATAAAAGACAAAACGGTTAGCGGACAAGACGCTTTTGAACTATATGACACCTACGGTTTCCCCATCGATTTGACACGCCTAATCGCAGAAGAAAAAGGCTACTCAATTGACGAAAAAGGCTTTGAAACGGCTCTAAATGAGCAAAAAGAACGCTCCAGAGCAGATGCTCAAAAAGAAGTAGGCGACTGGACAAACTTAGTCTCTGGCGAAGAAGTAGAGTTTGTTGGCTACGATGATTTAGTGGTGGAAGGTGCCAAAGCAATCAAGTACCGTACAGTAAAAGTCAAGAAAAAAGACCAATACCAAATCGTACTCAACCAAACGCCTTTTTACGCGGAAAGCGGTGGACAGGTAGGTGATACCGGATTACTTTGGTTTGGGGAAGAAAAAATTCCGGTTATTGACACCCAAAAAGAAAATGATCTGATCATACATATCGTCAAAAGACTGCCTGCTCAGTGGGAAGTCCCTGTAAAAGCAGAAGTGAACCGCCCCAAGCGTCAGGCGACAGCCAGTAACCATACGGCCGTGCACTTGATGCACGCTGCTTTGCACGAAATACTAGGCGAACACGCAGTGCAAAAAGGACAAAATGTAGATGCAGACCGACTGCGTTTTGACTTCAGTCACTTTGGTAAAATGACCGAAGAAGAAGTGGCCAAAGTAGAAACCATGGTCAACGACAAAATCCGCGAAAACATCCAACTGGAAGAAGACCGCAATATGCCAATCAAAGAAGCAAAAGCTTCAGGTGCGATGATGCTTTTTGGTGAAAAATATGGTGAATTTGTACGCGTCATTACCTTCGACAAAGACTTCTCTCGTGAGCTTTGCGGTGGTACCCATGTCGAGGCAACAGGCGAAATTGGCTACTTCAAGATATTATCAGAAGGTGGCGTAG
>JALEHC010000374.1 GCA_022763215.1 Saprospiraceae bacterium | reverse complement strand
AGTTGTAAAGCAGCTGCTAACTGTATGAGTTCGTGTCCGCGAGAAGTGGCGTGTACATATTTGGACACTTGCTTGAAATTGGCCTCGTACAAGTCGACCATTGCTTTTTCGACGCACAAAAGGTCAAAAGCTTTTTCAAGTATTTTTTTGGCAATTTTTGATTTGGCAAGGACCATATATAATGTATATTCTTTTTGGTTAGGATCAATTCAATTCTTCTACAAAAGTACTGATTTCTGTGCTTTTATTCCACTATTCTTCAAAATCAGCGATATTCATCTACTATTTTCATTTTTAACAGCAAAATCCACTAAACTGTTTTTCAAAATACAAGCTGGAAAGAAAATTATTCTGTTTTATCTTTAACAACGGATGGATTCGTTTGTGCTACAATCAAAAATTTATGGTAAAACTCTTTATCACAGGTATTTCTGGTTTTCTTGGTACGCATTTGGCGAAAGCCGAATGGAAGGACTATGAATTGTATGGTAGTTGTTTTACGCAGGTGTCTCCCTTGGCGGGAAATCGTACCCAGCTTATTGACCTGACTCACCTTTCGGCAGTGGAGGCCATGCTTCAGCGAGAGCAGCCAGATGCTATTTTGCACATCGCGGCCCTGTCCAATCCAAATTTTTGTGAGCAGCAAACGGCTGCTTCCTATGCCATGAATGTATTGGCTAGCCAACATTTGGCATATTTGGCGAAAGCCCGCAACCTACCATTCTTGTTCACCTCTACTGATTTAGTATTTGACGGAAGTCAGGCTCCATATTCGGTAGACATGCAAGCGCGGCCCATCTCGATATATGGCCAACACAAATTGATGGCCGAACGAGCCATACTCGAATGCTATCCGGAGGCGACCATTGCACGGCTGCCCCTACTCTATGCGACGGCAGGTAAAAACTTCTTGGCCAATTGGATAACACAATTGAAAATGGGGCAACAGGTATTTGCATTTGAAGATGAGTACCGAACGGCTCTGCATGTAAAGGATGCCGTACAAGGCCTTCAGTTGTTGCTAAAACAAGGGAAATCAGGCATTTGGCATTTGGGTGGACCGGAGCGAATGTCCAGATACGAATTTGCCGTAAAGGCAGCACAAGCTTTAGGCCTTGATACTAATCTGATTATCGCATCACGCCAAAAGGACGTAAAAATGCCCGCACCACGTCCGGCCGATGTCAGCCTTGATAGTTCGGCCAGCTATGCCATTGGGTTTCAGCCTAAACAACTCCTTACTCATTTAAAAGAGTCGACTATTGAAGGCTAACAGTGGTTGAATCACAAAACTGGATCAATGCGCGATAGATTGGATTGTGCCGAAGAATATCCGGATTGCCAACTAAAACGACATGCTCCCGCGCACGCGTCAAAGCAACATTTAGCTTACGATCTACGCCCTCCTCTTCTGAAAGCGATACCAATGATTTGAGTTGACGCTCAACATTGGTACACAACGAAATAAGAATGACTTCCCGCGCACCGCCCTGATAACGCTCAACCGTATCAATGGTCAATAAATCCATGGGTGCTCCTTCGGATTCCAACACGGATTTGATCTGTGCAATTTGTGCCCGATATGGGGTGATGATGCCAATACTGTTTTTGGTAAACGATCGACCTTGTTGTTCAAAAAATTCTTGATAAGACTTAACTAGTCGACCGATTTCCTGGGCTTCAAACCGATTGGTTTTCAAGGTAATACTTTCTTCATCTGATGGAGTGGGCACAAAACAAACCCTGCCGCGCACCGAGCCTTGTAAGTCCGGCAAACGGGCAATTTGCTCCTGATACTTGGGCAAGTGTGGCGGTAAGATATGTAAGGTATTTTCATAAAAATATTGATTGGGAAACGCCATAATCTCCTGGTGCATACGCCCCTGATGACTCAATTGGGCATAGGCCCAATGCCAGTTATTGGCTTTACACAACTTGAACAAACGCTCAAATAGCGAATTGCGCATATTTTTCAATCCAATTTCACGAAGTAGTTCATCATGCACAGCGGAGGATGCTTCATCTTGTACCACTACGGCCGGAAGCTGTTTATGGTCTCCGATCAAAACAAAGCGTTCGAATTTGGGCAATAGCCCGACAAGCATAGGTTCCAGAATCTGAGAAGCTTCATCTATGATAACCCGATCAAACTTTTTCAATTTAAAAAGTTCCTGTTTACTGGCCATGGAAGCTACCGTTGCCACAAAAATCCGATGCCCAGCGATAATCTGTTTGAGCTCTTTACGTTTGCTAATTTTCGCAATCTTCACATCCAGCAATTGGTCTTGGAAAGCAGCAGCGGTGGAGTATCTCGACCCTATGCGGAGATAGTCTTCCCGAATATGCGTACCCAAACGCTCAATGGCTTCACAAATCTCATCCACAGCTCGATTGGTGTAGGCCAGTAACAATATATTTTCTTCGGTATGCTGTATCAAGTGGCCAACCATATGCTTGAGCATCATGCTTGTTTTGCCAGTTCCAGGAGGCCCCCAAAGCAGGAAGTAATCGCGGGCGGTCAAAGCTTTTTTCAAGATTTCTTTTTGTTGCTCGGTTAGCTCATCAGAAGTGCCAATCTCCAGTTTTTCGGGTGGTGCTGGTGCTTTTTTACCGAGTAGCAGAGCCCTTTTAGGAATGGGTGAAGCTGCAAATTCAAACAAACCGCGATACATGGCATTGAAAGAACCATCGAGCAAATCGTGCTCCATATTCCAGTTTGGAAAATCCCGGAATAGCGTATCATTAAACTGCCGGGAACGCAGCCTGACAACTACCTCTTCCGAATCAATATCGATAATGGTACACTTAAATATCTGGTTGCGTAGCACTGCATTGGGGCGGCCAGTATGTGGGTACAAAACGGCGATATCACCCTTTCGGAAATTTGCCAGCGGGTTCGTTTCCGGCTTTCGCCGAAATCGCAAAACCGGTTCTTCCTCCCCTGCTTT
>JALEHC010000373.1 GCA_022763215.1 Saprospiraceae bacterium | reverse complement strand
CATCAAAATAAAAGCCTACCAACTAAAACCAACATGTACCTCCCCAGACATACCAAACGCATTGCCATAAGTGCCCATTGGAATACCTACGGATACACCTGTCTTTAGTTGTCCATCGTACCAGCCGAGGCTTTCGCCGAGTCGGAATCCTGTTTCTATGCGAAGTGTACGCGATAAACCGCCGCCCACGCCCAGCCAGAAATTTTCCGAAAAGTGAGAACGAACATTCAGGTCATACGTAAAGGGTGCCCCCGGAACAAATCGCAACCACAAGGTAGGTTCCAGTCGCCCTAGTGCTTCTGCATCCAGAAAACCACCCAATACAAAGTAGGCATGCGCTACACGCTCCAATTCAAAATCGGTAGGGTTTTCCTGAAAACGCTGATCAATGCCTAATGATTGAGGAATCGACAAACCGACATAAAATTGATCCTCCAATTGATAAAAAGCGCCAAAACCAGCATCTAGTCGGTATACTTGCTCATTGGCCAATTGCAAAACTTCCGGTTGATCAAACAGAATATCAGCCAGATTAGCACGATACTGTAAGATGCCCAAATTGAGACCAAGATACAGATACTGCCGTTTCCGGCTATTGAAAGCCAAGCGATATGCAAAATTGCCATACAAACCGGTAAATGAAAGCTTACCTGTTTGGTCGTGAACAAGATGCCCACCAGTGAGGATGTTATAATCATCCAATACAAACTGTCCGTTGAGCAAGGCCGTTGTTGGTGCTTCTTCGAGCTGTACCCATTGCTTGCGAAAATGAGTACCTATGCTGTTATAATTTTCAAATTGAATATAATCGTCTGAAGGCGCAGCCGGATTGAGCAAATTCCAGTTTTCGCGAAATAGCGCCATGAATGGCAATTGTTGGGCATTCAATAGGGTGTTGCATCCCAGCATTATTAAAGCAAGTAAAATTATTCTCATGGCGCTGATTTTATAAGGTGAATACTTCTGGAAATAGGCTCTTCGCCCCGAATAATCAATTGCAGATAATACACGCCCTGCGGAAGTTCCTGCCCCTGGTATCGACCATCCCACGGCCTGTTGTTATCATAATTACGCGTGTTCAATACCTCATCGCCCCAACGATTCACAATGATCACCTGATGATCTGGATACTGATCGATATTTCTAATCAACAAGGCATCGTTGACCGCATCATTATTGGGCGTAATACCTTCTGGAATGCCAATAACCAATTGCGGCAAACGCACCCTAATGCGCGCAATATCACAAGCGCCCAGGCAGGCTTCATTGCATAATGCATAGGTGAATGATAAGGTATCCAACGGTTCTGCAAGATCATCAATTCGGTATACGAATTCTCTTCGACTTTCGTCAAATTGTACATTCCCGACCGGAGGGGGCTCGTCAATAAATAAGTTATTGATTTGCACGAAAGTGCCATTAAGCTGGTCATTACGAAACGGATCAAAACGAATTTGATTACGGCCATTTGGTATGCTAATTTCGTCATCTTCCAGTTGGGGCGGAGCCGTGCGGTACACAATGGTCGTATCTTTGCTTTCACAATCGGAGCCAGGATTGACCGTCCATACAAACAAATTAGCTCCGATTTGTAGATTACTGACTTGAGTCTGTGTCGCGTTTTCCTGCTCAATTTGTACAGGCCCGGGAGACGACCAAATGCCTTGGCAAGAAGACGATAAAGGCACTGCTTGCAGATAATAATTAGCTGTTTCGCAAAGCACCACTTCTTTTTGTATGGTTTGTGCAGTGCAATCAGCAACCTGTATCGGCAGCGGTCCTACCGGATCAGAAAGACAACGACCATCATTTGTATAGCCAAAATAATCACCTGTATTTTGACCACTAATATTTTCTATGCTCAGGTTCAGGCTTTCGCTAAATAAAGTATCGTTAGGTGGTACGCCAAAGGCGTAACTCAGGGTGTCCGTCTGTGGGGCATCCAGTGTTAGTTCAATAGTTTCTCCGGGGCAAAGCGCAAAAGGGCCATCGATGGAAAAAGGCGCCTCTGGCACTCGAACAAACCGGATGGGCGTGCCCGCCGCTGTCGCTCGACAATACTCATTGAGGTCGGGCTGACCATTACTGACCGAACCAACTACCGCGGAGATATAATAAACACTATCATATTGAAGGATGTCCTGAAACGAAAATGCTGGTGTGGGGCCAAAGTCAAAAATAGCTCCCAGATGGTCACCGGCATTGTCATGCAAAACATATAAGAGCTCGTAAATCGTGTCAAATGCAGCTGGCTGAAGCGGGATACCCACTGCCAACTGATTTTCGCAAATTTCCAATATCTCGTCAGTTTTCATCGTGCCTGGATCAAGCAATCCACAATCGCAGCTATCAAGGCCGCTGATAATAGTTGGTGGGCAAGCACCGCCATTACTCACCGAGAAGGAATAAGCCGTATCATGCGGAATTGGCGCACTGGTAAATAACGCATCTACCAAGCTGCCCGGCCAACCCGTAACCTGCAGTTGATCAAGTTTGTTACCACTAATTTCAAATTGAATGCTATAAGTAAATTCTTCGCAATCCTGCTGGATATTTTGCAATTGAACCACCGAGTCTACTTCGACTACAGCAGCACCTAAGGTAACTCCATTGCATCGGCTACCTACCATTTGAGAAGTACTGTAGGTTGTGCTTTGAGTCGGTGCTACCATGATGCTGGTATCGCCACTTACCGTGTATGTTTCGATGGTGATTCCATCTTTCAACCACTTAAATTCATACGGGCCATCACCTTCAAGATCGAGTGGTATGGCCAGGCTTTCGCCCAAACAAATAGCCGTATCGAGGCTAACATCGACAGAAGGTAAGGCCAAAAACAAGATGGGAACACCTGGAGAAACATCCAGACAAGGATCATTCAGGTCAACGGTATCTGAGGACATATTACCAGCCACCGCAGAGAGGTAGTACCACTGCTCGACCTGCATATTGCCTTGAAATTCGAGTATAGGTTGGTCAGAACGATAAATGATCTGCCCAAGATTGCTTCCTGAATTAGTGTGAAGAATGAATTCCAATTGATCATCGGCATCGAGTTGGGCATCATTTTGGTAGGTGGCCAGTACACTTTCTGTGAGGCAACGTTCGACCGGAGTCAGATCAAAAGAGCCTGCGAAAGTGGTACAGTTTTGAGCTGCAACAGAGCCAGACAGCAGCAGCACAAAACACCATAGGAAATGATTCATGGGTTGATGGCTTATGGTTTTGGATAGAACATCAGTAACTTCAATATTAACAAAATCCATTGATGCAATCAACTCCGATTGGTAAGCTGCTTATCTTTTCAGCAGTTTAAATCCTATTTCGCGGCCTTGTCCTTGAAAAATGGCGAGATTTATCCAGAAAAATGCAAATTGCTCCATGAGCTGATATTGCTCTTTTCCACCCACATCATAACAATTTTCAAAACCAGCATCTTTGGCTAATTGGATTACTTTGCTTTTGGCTTGTTCACTGCCGCCAGCCATAAATACATCAATCGACTGATCGCCATAAACCGGATTTTCCATATTGTTGTAGCCCGTCGTATTGAAGCACTTCACTACTTCATCCGTTGCTGTATTGGCGAGTATGGCATCACTCGTATTGGTATAGCCTTCCGGGCCATTTCCTCTGACGATATTCATACTGTCGATGATGATTTTTCCATCTGTATTTCCCAGGCTTTGGGTAACAGCAATCGTGGCAGGCGCTGGCGTAGCCAGCAAAATTATATCTGAAAGAGCTACTGCTTCCTCCATTAAATAGACCTTCGTATTGGGATTTTGAGTAGGTGTTGGCCTTTGAAATTTTGTAAATCGCGCACCCCCAGATGAATGTGATGGCCTTCTAGTGCCCATTTTGTGGCCAGTGCCCCACCTACATTACCCGTTCCTATGACTGCAATATTCATAAGCTTATTGCACGATCAGTTTTTGTGTTTTCCATTCGCCTTGCTGCATTAGCTGTACGTAGTATATGCCTTTCGGCAAATGCGCCACAGAAATACCATTTTGCCATTGATTGGCTTGCAAGTCCATGACTTTTTGGCCTTGCCCATTGAGCATGCGGCCTGTTGCAGCAAGTGTTGTATTTTGGATGAAAATACGTTCCTGTGTCGGATTTGGCGAAAGCCAAAACGAAGCCTTCGCAAGCTCTGGCTCGTTGGCACTAGTTACTACAAAATCGCGTAAGTAGCGCTCATTGGCATTCAATACTTGTCTGTTGAGTACAGAATTATCGTCGTGCTTGGTAAGCATCGCTACAATTCGACTTTGTTGCCAATTGATGGTATCCGGGATAATGTGGGTGTAAGTCTGTGTATAAGTTTGACCAACTTCCGGATTGTCGGGAATAACTGCTGGTGTACCCCAAGTATCGTCCAGAATAGTACGAACGATGTTATTGTGAACATAACCAATAATCGGTTGGCCCATACCCTCAAGAGGGTGGCCCGGAGTGTTGTTAAAATAGTTAGATTGGTCATATCCGGAACCATAACCAACGATAGAGTCTTCCACAATCATAATGCTGAGGCGATAAGAAGCTGCGCTTGGAGGCATTTGTGAGAAAGTGGTGTTGACTTCGAAATCGAGTTGGCCATCGGCTTCATTAAAAATACCATTCGTAATTTCTATTTCGGCGTAAGCCGGCTCTGCAAATTGCTGTATGATGAGGTTTTCCCAGCCGCCGCTAGTCGTTGCGATATTGTTGTTGACAGGCGTCCGATCAACGGAGCCCAGAGGTGTTCCAAAAATATTGGCTTCATCCCAGATGACATCACTGCGATCGTTATCGAGGTCATAATCGGTCCAAGTTGTTGGTTTGTGGTGGCTTACCCAGATCAGGCCAGGATATTCTTGCTGCAAATCTTTGATGATGAGGGCCGCATTGGGGCAGCTTCCGCAAAAGGAAGAAGTAAATTTTTCGATAATAACGCGTTTTTGCGCAAAGCTCGATAAGGAGAGAAGGGCAAAGAATAGCGTGAAAATATATTGTTTCATGGTCATTGTTTTTTGGAATCAACTTGATTGATAGAGCATAATAATGAAAATCCGAACAAAATACAGGCAGGACTACGACATATCCTCCGGATCGGGAATTTCTGCTCGAATCAACCAATTGACATCAAGGCCGATGTAAATGGCCATTTTCATGCATTCGTGATCATTGCCAATGTGTTGTCCAAGTTGGCGCATATCATCTTGAAAATCAAGTTGATAGTCTTCGTGCATTTTTTGAAGAAGCTTAATGAGTTTTAGACCTCGTTTGGCGACATATTCCGCAAAAGTGCGTTTTTTGGGGAAGGTAAAAGCACGAAGTTGCTGGTTCATGAGTTGGAAAGTGGTATTGAGCATGTGGAAGTTAAGCTCCACTTCACCGTATTTATCGCGAGTAACTTTTACGTGTCGGGTAATGAGGCCGCTGATAGACCGCAAATCGAGCAGGAGGTAGCCTGGCGAGTAGAATGTTTCTTGAGCATCATCGAGTAGTTCGGTGATACGATTGTTTAATTTTCGTCTTTTGGATTCGACGGTTTCGTCATCTTCCAGCAATCTAAAATTCAATTGTTCGACCAGTATTGGGTCTTTTGGAATTAGGCGAAAGAGCAGTTTATCTTTTTCTTTGGAAGGGAGCAGAGCAATTGCTTCTTTGAGTTCGTTTGATAATTTGGATCTAGCCACGTGTTTTTATTTGGAAAAATAAAGAATAAAAATAGAATGTAAAGCATTTAGTGTAATCGCTTTTGCTAAATGTAGTCACTTGTAGCTTGGATATCGGAAAAAGTGATCTATTTAACGGAGGTAACAAAAAAATAATGTGACTTT
>JALEHC010000051.1 GCA_022763215.1 Saprospiraceae bacterium | reverse complement strand
TGCTGGCTACCAACTTTTGTTTGCGTCAGCACAATGAAGGCAATTCGGCATACCTACCAGATTTGTTGGAGTTATATCAGGAAGGCCTGGACAAAGGTTATTTGTTAAAAGAGGGGCAACTTAGTCGATTTACCTTTCGAAACATGGTTACACTGGGTTTGATTCAGAAAGAATACGAATGGGTAGAGCAGTTTATTCATAAGTATAAAACCAACTTGGAAGAAAAGTATCAGGAAAGTATGGCAGGGCTTTGTCTGGCGAGATTAGAATACAGCAAAAAGAATTATGGCAAAGCTTTGGAATTGTTACAAAAAGCAGAATACGAAGATTTGCTCCTTAATTTGGCAGCCAAGACCGTGCTAATGAAAGTGTACTTTTCCCTAGATGAATATGATTTGCTGGAAGCACATTTACATGCCATGCGTACGTTCATCAGACGAAAGAAAATCATGGGTTATCATCGGGATAACTACTTGAATATGATCAGGTTTATGCAAAAAATTTTGGAATTACAATTGATGGATATGGCAGGAAAAGAACGGTTGCGTGCAGAAATCAATGATAGTAAAGCGATAGTAGAAAAAGAGTGGTTATTAGAGATTTTGAGGTAGGGGCAAAAAAAAAGTCCGGCAACGTAGCCGGACCTCAATGCTAATAACAAATCATAATCTCATGAAAAAAAAATAAGACGACCTAATTCTTTGAAAAAACGAATATTACTTTTTATATAAATTATAACCTTTCAAATTGAGTGTGCAACCTTCCCAAGAGCAGCGCTGGATGGTTCCTTGCCTAAGCAAGGAACCTGACTGTTTATGGGATTATGACTACCGAATTACCATTTTGCCTGTGTCAATAAGTTGTCCTTCAGATTCCAGCCTATAAATATAAAGGCCGGCAGGCATTTGATTTCGGTAATACGTGAAACTGTTTGCTTGATGTAGTTCTTGATGGATCAAGCGTCCCATCATGTCATACACGCTAAATTCCAGTTCTTTCAATTCCCGTCCCTCTACTGTAAAAACAGTGGATTCATTAAACGGGTTTGGTTGCATTTTTATTGTAAAACCTGATACTTTGTTAGGCTCTGATTCTGTGGAAGTTGCCAAAGTTGGATCAATTCCGATACAGCTTGACAAAACCTGATTTTCAAAGCTTTCAAAGAAATCTTCACAGGCAACTTTATGCCTGATCATTTCTGTGAGCACAGGCTCGTGATAATCAAAAAAGACAGCAGCGCGGTTTTCAATTACAGTCTCTTCGGGTAAGTTCGGTTTTTGGGAAATCCTAATTTTAATAAACCCTGTTGACTGAGCCTCCTCGGCGCTGCCACCTGGTAACAGAGCAATGTCTGAGAAGGTGACTTTCAAGATACCATTGTCATACACTCTAAAATCATAGGGATGACTACTTGTACCTGGTGTAGCTGTAGTAATGTCAAGATATGGTGAAATGGTGTCTCGAATCACTACTCTGTTTATAGTGTCGGTTCCGACGTTTTCAAATTTGTAAGTATACGTTATATCGGTATTTGCTGTTAATCGGTTTTCTTCACCGTAACCTTTGGGATAGCCTCTAAGAAGCGCAGCTTGACCGGAACCAACTATTATTTCCTGTACATCGATCGAGATAAATGGATTTCCATCATCTTCTTGGAACTGAGTGACATAGCCTGTGGAATAATCTCCTCCTTCTTCTACACATCCTTCTACTGCTACAGTTGGGTAACTGTTGCCCGGGTGGCCAGGTGCTTGCTCCGCTATGATTCGATAAGTTGATCCGTTATTATCAACTCCTGTTTCAAGCATCGCATTTGCCGTAAGGCCATCTTCTGTTTCGAGGAAGAGAATTACATCGTCTTGAATAACAATATAATTCAAATCACCGTCCATGTCATCTCCGATATTCTCGATTGTAAACTTTACGGAGTCTTGGTTAAGGTCACATGTTCCATCAACTTTTAAGCTTGAGCCATCCCATTCAGGATCAGGCGCTTCGCAAATGGTATCCGGAAAAATCTGAGCACTTACCATGATAGACTGCCCGTCTACAATGCCGTCACAACTTACAGAAGTATAAATTTCGAACTCACCACACTCATTGATATCAACATTTCCAAGTTCAAAAGTGTAGAAAGGACCGTTGATGGTCGGTGTTTGTCCCAGACTGTTACCATTATAGGTTAACTCATTGTCCAGGAAAACTCTCACTGTCACATCCGTTGCATTGGCGGTACCATAGTTGCAATAATCAACTTCATAGGTAACATCCGTACAAGGATTTGGAATTTGATACGGCGATGAGATATCTGTAATCATGAACGGACAATTTGTCCCTTCGAATACTGGAAAATCTCGATCATCAATTATTTCATAGAACTCTGTTACGTTGACATTGTAAGATGGTATACAAGGTTCCCACAGATCATTTATCGGCAGGACACTTACATTATAAAACCCAGTGTCAACGAATATATGGTAGTAACCATTTTCATCTGTTGTCGTGAAGTATGTTTCATCTTCACTTTCTGCTTTAATCAACCATTCTTCCAGAAGCGTTTCTTCCGGGTCAAGTTGGCAGAAGTTGTCGTATTGAGGATCATCAATAAAAACGCGACCGCTAATTTCGCTGCTATTGATCGTTCCCTGATCATCTGTTTTGATGATTACTAGATCGTTAAAGTTGGCAGAAGCAACACCATTGTATCCAGTCACTACAAAACCACCTACTTCATTTGGTGCGATACTTACTCCGTAAGTAATGAAACCAGATTCGCCAATTCCTTTGAACCACTCAACTGTTCCATCATCATCAATTCGAGCAACAATTGTATTCAGCTCTGACCCTGATGGTTCTGTTCGACCGGTTACTGCAATGTCACCTTCCGGTAAAAGGATGGCATCTTCCAGGTAATCAACCATTTCATCTCCAAACTCTGTTTCCCAGATGATTTCTCCATTGAGATCCAGTTTTGCAAGATAAGCTTGGCCGGCGAAGTAGCGCGACCCGGCGATAATCAAGTTACCATCCTGAGCCAGCAAAACATCTTCTGCATAATCTGCTTGATTAGTACCATTTAGTTCAGAACCAATCATTTTTGTCCAGATTACAGC
>JALEHC010000372.1 GCA_022763215.1 Saprospiraceae bacterium | reverse complement strand
TCAAAAAGATTCGCCGGAGTTTGGTAGAGAAACCCAAAAACAGGCTTTTCATTCATCGTGTATCGGGCATTTTCCATACTGGCCTCAATCATAGTAACCGGAGTATCCGCACCAGGCATAGCATTAACACGAGTGCCACTAATCGTCGTTTTTTCATCTACGGAACCCAGCCATTCGTTATTATCGCGGAAAATATAGTACAAGTCACGACGGTCTTTGACAGTTATCGGAACACGAGCTGTATCAACAGTCAGGGCATAGCGTGTGGCTTGGCCTCTGGTGTAGTAGCGTAGCGAAGAGTGAAAATCGGGCTTAACACCTGATGTAATTTCGAGTCGGTCGAGTATGTGGTAGGTTGGGTTGCCAAGTGGCAAACCACTGCCTTGAGCCAATAGCTGTAGCGAACAAACAGCACAACATGCAACAAGTAATAAAGAGCGCATCATGGTTAACGGATTTGAGTGAAACGGAGGGTGCGTGATTTCACGAAAGTGAAAGCCAAGAGTAATTGTTCAGAACAAAGATAAATGCCTGGCTTAAAATTGAGCAGAAAAGGAAGCGCAAATTTCATTTACTTGGCAGATTGTCTTTTTTTTGCGGAAACGCTGACACTCATGCAAGTCAAAAAAATAAAAGCACTTTTTGAAGATTATAGCCAGTATTTAGCGAAAGCTGATGCCGATGAGTACCTGCATTTGTGGAATACACAAGCTAATTTCGGGGCACATTTTGATTTGGAGGAACGCGATCTGGGCGAAATGCTGGACCGGGCGCTTCAAAATTCGGCTACACAACGAATATGGAACCGACAAGCCTACGAACCCAAAAAGATTTTAATACAATTTGCCGAGCTGTTTCCAGATTATATTACGCAGATGTTTAACGACCTCTTTAATGAAGACAAAAGCGTCGAAAGCCGAATGCAACGCTTTGCTTTTTACTGGGATCAGTTGTTGGACGCCTATCGGACAGAGCATCCGCAGACGAAGCTCAATCAGCACTACCACGACGATGGCTACGAAATCACTAGTTATTATTTGTGCTTTCGATATCCGGAAGAATATATTCCTTATCAATTTGAGCGATTTCAGTTGTTTTTGCAGAAAGTTGGTAGTCATGACATACCACAGGCACATGATATTCCACGGTATTTTAAACTTGCCAAGACTTTGCGTAAGCTGATGGAAAAGGAAGTAGAACTATTGGCAGCGCATCAGCAGCGATTACAATCGGTACCAGGAGCGGAGCCGGAAAGTTTGTTACTCATCTTCGACTTCTTGTTATATAGTACTCGCGAAATGCCTTATTACTATTAAAAAAGGGACAGGCTATGCCCGTCCCTGATGTTGGAATACAAATTGCGCCGGTAGATACCGGAAAATTCGCTTAGGTTACTTAAGAACTACTTTCTGAGTGTGTATTTGGTCTTTTGTCTGTGCCTGAAGGAAATATACCGCAGGTGCCAGATCACTCAAATCCATCTCTATTTTACCAGCCGGGTAACTGCGCTCAGAGATTAGCTTTCCATTAACATCTAGTAGACGGAAAACTGCTTCCTGCTCCAATTCTACGGTGATAAAATCGGTGGTTGGATTGGGATACACTTCCAAGCTCAAAGGCTGGTCTGTGACGTTCAAAGTGTTTGTTAGTGTAGATTCAAAAAATAAGTTTGCAGCCATTCCTGACCATTGTGCCAACCAGATATCCGAACCAAATGCACCTACATAGTTTACAGGTTCGAAAAAGCTGTCGCTCAATGCACAAGCAGCTGTTAATGCCGGACTGTTTGGTACCGGACGCGGGTCAAATAGATCGGGATCGGCAGAAAGGTCTGTTAATTGTGGATCAGCAATCTGATTGTCAAAATCTTCCAAAGATTGAATAAGCAAGGTCGCAGACTGATCTTCAAACATAGGCAGTGTACGAACAAGCTCTGACCAAGTATCGCCACTTCCAAAACTCCACCAGTAGTTGCAATTCAACAATAGGCTACCATCTTGTAGATTGTCATAAGCATCAGCCTGACCTACCAAATCTTCTACCTGAATGGCCGCGTTCGGGAAGTTAGTGAAAATGCTATTGGCGTATACGCCACCTGTACGATCGCGGAAAAGCAAAGCTTCTGGTGCTGCATTTGAAGTGTCGATATCCATACCAGGGCCGATAAGCGTAACATTGGAAATAATAGGGCGGGAAATATCTCCTGTACCATCAAATACGCCACCGTCGTGTTCGCCACAACGATCACCATCCGGGCCTTGTACACCTAGCCAAAATTGCCCTTTACCTCTCCAGCCATAATCCCAGTCAAAGCTGTCGTCGCCAGAGAACGTCACGGAAAGGTGCTTAAGGTTGACCGTTCCACCCTCAATAGCGATTCCATCGTCGCCTGATGCATAAATTTCGATGTAGTCAATCGTTGTGCCGCTACCTACACCGCTAAGTGTAAGGCCGTTGTATTCTTCAAAAAGCACACCAGCTGCAGAACCTGCATGACGAATAGAGACATGTGTCAGGGTACCAGAGTTATCATTTTCTTGAGTTCCCCCAAATTCGATTAGTGATTGATCTGCATAAGCAGAAAGTTGTTCAGAAATAGTGGTTGGTGTCGTGTAGGTAATAGGTGCTGCACCAAGGATATGCAAACCACCCCATAACCCTTTGTCGGTAAAAGTATAGTCATCGGAATCGTCTAGGTCATCCATTTCAGCTGTAAAAACGATCGGGTCGCTCTCGGTTCCCTCGGCAAATATTTGAGCCCCTCTCGCAATCACAAGAATTGCGCCCAGCGTGCCATCGCTGGAAGTTGATTTGCCACGGATAACCGTACCCGCTTCGATATTCAGAATACCACCCGGATCGAGGACAACCATGCCGTCCAAGACATATTCGTTGTCGCTGGTCCAGAAATATTCATCGTCTTGTAAGTCGTCATCTGTAATGACGATCGTGTTGGCCAAAAGTGCATTAAACTGCACAAGTAAGCACATAAGTAGAGTGTATAAAAAGCGCATAGTTTAGCTTTTTAAAGAAGTTAAAAAATATGGTGAATGATGAGGTAAAACTTATTTGGCGAAAGCCATACAACGATTGTTATGGATCGTGTTTAATAAAACTTTTCTTTTGAAGCGTTCCATCTTCCAAATGCAGATAAACCCAGTAAAGGCCATCCGGCAGTTGCTGAATCCGACATGTCGGAGGGGTATTGTTTTCATCTACGTGTTGCTGAATCACTTGCTGACCAAGTGCCGAATAAATAGTTACATGCTCTATATTTGGGCCATTGCCATGGAAATGCAGTTCATTGCTGGCAGGGTTGGGATAAATGCGCCAATTACTTGCAGATTCTGTACGTTCCTTTTCCTCATCGCTTAAGTCAGAGAGCATTGTCAAGCTATCTTGATAAAAATTGATGTGTAAAGTATCTGGTAGACTGAGCAATTGGTCTTGCGCATTGAGATTGAATACACGGATCGGCTCAACAAATACCTGTATGCTGGTATCAGCAGGTAACAAGGTCAAATCATCTTCAATAACAATGAGTTGAAGCTCTGCAATTTTTCCGTTTCCGGAAATACTAGGCAAATTTTGGATATAAAATGCAAGGTCAAGACTATAATGGTCAGGTATTTGCTGTACTGGGTCGGCTTCCGTAACATTCAATACTGCTTCTTCTGCCAGCCACGCATCAGCAGGCTGGATGACGTTCCATTGAAAATTGTCACCTACATAAGTGGTGTCTATGCGCAGCAAAAAAGCGATCCCAAAAATATCTGATAAGTTGGCATCCACATCACCCAAGTAGATGGGCATGGTGATTTCGAGCCCCTCCGTCAGATCCATTTCGTTGATCTCAATATCGTCGCCCATACGAACGATCGGAGGCAAGCTGTTTTCCACTAGTTGGGGCAATTCTCCCTGATAAATACCATGTGTATCTTCCTGATGCAGATCAAGAATGACTAAATCGAGCAAATCAATAAAACCATCGCCATTACAATCTGCAAAGCTATAATTGATCCCATCCGGGAAGTTTTGTGTCCAGGCTGTCCCCAAATCCTGTTCTTCCCAGAAAATACTGGCATCGGGGCGTTCAAAACCACTGCTGCCATTTGCATAAGCGCAATAAAGCAGATCAATGGAATTAACGACACCATTGTTGTTGACATCGCCTGGCCAGAGACTGGACTGCGACCGCAGGCCCAAAGCGAAGGCGAAAAACAGGAAAAAGGGAATGTAAAATCGTGTCATATTTATTTCTGAATGATTTACGATACAAACTTACTACTTCCTAAAGCAGGGAACAATTACATTTTAGTTTGATAATTTTGCTTACTTTGTGATATGTTAAGTGTTTTTAATCTGGTAATCAGTTGTTTAGATTTGTTTTTAGTTGTAAATAATTTGAAATGTATCATAGCAAGCTGTTGGAATTAGTCCGAAAATTGGATGGATATCAGCTGAATCGGCTGGAAGATTTTTTGCAATCGCCTTATTTTAATAAAAATGAGACGATCCAGCAGTTATTTCAATTGGTGCGAGCTGGTATGGAAGCAGAGGCATCGGAAGCATTGGACAAAGAACAAATATTTGGTCTTTTATTTCCGGGTAAAAAATTTCAGCCTGCTCGCTTAAATTATTTGGCCAATCAGTTGTTTCAGTTGACTGAACAATTTTTGAAAACAGAAGG
>JALEHC010000371.1 GCA_022763215.1 Saprospiraceae bacterium | reverse complement strand
GTATAGTAAATTCTATCGTTTCGTACTTGAGCGCAATTCGTATGAAAAAAACAATCACATTACTGCTTTTGAGTATGGTGCCGGGGCTTTTGTGTGCACAACCACCATTTGAAAATATTACTAATCTGGCAGGAGTCGCTAATCTGGGCGAACGCAATCGAGGCAGTTGCCTGATTGATTTTGATAATGATGGCGATGTAGATTTGTACACCTACACCCGCAATAGCTATCATCATTTGTTCGAAAACAATGGTGCTGGCCAGTTTACAGATATTACCGAGGAGCTTGGTTTGCACCAAAGCTACCAAAGTAGAGTAGTGACTTGGGGAGACCTCAATAATGATGGTTGGCTCGATTTGTACATCGGTAATTTTAATAGTCCTGATGTAATTTACCTCAATAATGGCCCTGATAATCAAGGGCAGTTTTCTTTTACCGATGTGACGGCTAATAGCGGGATTTCTCAAAACAATTTTGAAGACCCCAAGGCGGTATTGATGGCCGACTATGACCAGGATGGCGATCTTGATATTTATCTCTCCAATTTTAATGACCAAAATCGATTATACCGCAATAATGGCGACCTGACTTTTACCGATGTGGTCTATGAGGCCGGTGTTACAGACATTCAGATGTCGATGAGTGCCATTTTTTTTGATTATGATAATGACCATGATGTCGATTTATACCTCGTTCACGATTTTGATATCCCCAATATTTTGTATCGCAATGATGGCAATGGGCAGTTTACAGATGTAAGCGCTGAGGCTGGTGTGGATTATGCAGGCGATGGCATGGGCGTTGATGCCGCCGACATTAATCGCGATGGCTTTCTCGATTTGTACGTTTCTAATTTGTATGAAAATGTCCTCTTCCTAAATAATGGGGACGGCACTTTTACCGATATTTCTCAGAGTGCAGGTGTGGACGATTATGGCATGGCTTGGGGTACTTTTTTTCTCGATTACAACAATGACGGTTGGTCAGATATCTATGTGATTAATGATTCTCATTTTTCAGACTACCCCAATGTACTTTACACCAACTTACAGGATAATACTTTCCAGATCAGTGGAGGCAATTCCGTTGTAGCAGACGAAGGTGCTGGTTTTGGAGGTGGTATCGGAGATATTAATGGGGACGGCAAGTTAGATATTCTGATTGCCAATACAGACCCCGATGAGGGGAATGTTTTGCTGCAAAATAATACTTTTGACCGCAACTGGATCGGGTTTCACTTACGTGGAAATCGCTCGAATCGCTTTGCAGTCGGTGCTAAAGTCCATATCTTTTACAATCAACAACAGCAGCTTGATGAAATTCATGCAGGCACTGGCTTTGCCAGCCAAAATGAATATCGCCTTCACTTTGGTCTGCATCAGGCAACTTTAGTGGATAGTGTTCGCATTATCTGGCCCAACGGGCAGCAACAGATGTTGTATGAATTGCCTGTAAATCAAAACTATACCATAGAGGAAATGAATTTTCCCATTATTCGGTCCATTGTGGCCAATGATACAGTTGTGCCGGCCCATGATAAGTTTGAATTGGAAGTGGAACTGGAAGCTAGCTTCGATAACCCTTTCGATTATGAACAAGTACACCTTCGGGCCGAATTTACGGCACCAGGTGGCCAAACTTATCTGGTCGATGGCTTTTATATGCAGGAATACCAGCTCCAAACCACCAATGGCCAACTGATTCCAGAAGGGGAGGGGACTTTCAAATTGCGATTTACCCCTACCATTCCGGGCGAATGGACGTATCGCCTTAGCGTGCAAGACTCTATAGGCACGGCTTTTAGCCAAATAGGTCACTTCGCTTGCAGCAGCAATGCTTCCCGAGGCTTTGTGCGAAGCAGCAGTTCCAATTATCTGAAGTTTGAAAATGGTGAAGCTTTCATCCCGATAGGCGAAAATATCGCATGGCCCAATGGGAATCCATATACCAATTATAAAGCCTGGCTCAGCAAGTTGGCCGAAAATAATGGCAATTTCTTTCGCATCTGGGATGCACACTGGGGGCTGGGCCTTGAGTGGAATGCGGCTTATCCGGGCTACTCTGGACTCAAACAATACCAACAAGAAAATGCTCGCTATCTCGATTGGCTGGTGGAGTATTGCCGAGAGCAAGACTTATACCTCATGTTTTGCCTACAACACCACGGGCAAATGTCTAATTCTGTGAACCCCAATTGGTCTGGGAATCCCTACAATATGGCCAATGGTGGAATGTGTGAAAGTCCAACTGATTTTTTCGCGCAAGCGAAAGCTAAAAAGACCTTACAAAATAAGTGGCGTTACTGCTTGGCTCGTTGGGGGTATAGCCCACAGTTAATGGCGTGGGAATTGTTCAATGAAGTTGATTGGACGGACGACTTCCAAAATATCCAAAATATTATTCAAGACTGGCATCTTGAAATGGCTGCTTGGATCAAAGAAAATGATCCACACAAACATTTAGTGACAACCAGTTTTGCCAATCCTGCATACGATCCACAAATTTGGAATCAGCCTGATATAGATTTTACTCAGACGCACTTTTATCTCAATATTCCTAATCTGGAGCAAGTCTTGGTGGATGGTGTCCGTGATTACCTCGCAGATTATCAGAAACCTACTTTGACCGGAGAATTTGGGCTTGGCAGCAACCTAAATTTGGC
>JALEHC010000050.1 GCA_022763215.1 Saprospiraceae bacterium | reverse complement strand
TTGACATCTCAATTGCTGCTTTGCGCGAATACGATCAGTATAAAAAAAGTCGTGGACTGATTGATTATACGGATATGGAAGTGCTGATCAAGCGATTACTTGAAAATGATGCCGTTCGTTCTGTTTTGGCGGAAGAATTGGATTTGTTGATGGTAGATGAGTTTCAGGACACCAGCCCTTTGCAACTGGAAATCTTTTTGAAGCTTTCTAAAATTGCACGTTATTCCATCTGGGTAGGTGATCCGAAGCAATCTATTTATGGTTTTCGCGGGGCGGAGCCCCGCTTGATGCAAGCCGTCATTAAAGCAGTAGGAGGGGTTAAAGAAGAAGATATTCAGACCTATTCGTGGCGCTCGCGAGAAGATGTGGTGTATTGTACCAATGCGCTTTTCTGTAAGGCTTTTAGCCAAATACCACCTGCACAGGTCGCACTGAATCCAAAGCGTCGCAAGATGCCTGCACCGGACAGCCTTAATAAAGAAAGTGAACCCATGGAAATGGAGGAGGCACTCATGCATTGGCATTTCCGAACGGAAGATGGCGGGAAACGTCTGCCAGGAAAACCCTGGATGGAAAATTGTATTGCCACTACATTACGCTCTGTGCTGGAAGGTGGCGTGACGATTTTGCCGAAAGGCGAAAAAAGCTACCGCTTGGCCCGACCGGGAGACGTAGCAGTACTCTGCCGCTCCAATGCGGAATGTGCAACCGTAGCCGAGGCTTTACACCAAGCCGGATTAAAAGTGGCGATTTCCAGAAGCGGTCTTTTGGCGACAGCCGAAGCCGTGTTAATTATGGCTTGCCTGAAATATCTTTTGAATCGGCGAGATTCTCTTTCTGTTGCAGAAATTTTATTGTTAGGTAGTGGAATGCCTATCGAAGATATTATCGAAGATCGATTGAAGTATCTAAAGGAAGTGGAACAAAATGGCCCCGCTCAATGGGCTGCCCAATATGAGATGATTGCGGAACTGGACAAGATTCGTCCGCAAGTAGTCGATTTGTCAAGTGCTGAATTATTAGATTTGGTGCTGGAAGAAATGGACCTTCGATCTGTAATCAGGGCATGGGGTAACGTCAATCGAAGACTCGATAATGTTGATGTTTTGCGAAAGCTGGCATTGCAGTATGAAGAAGCTTGTAACCGAATGCATTCCTCTGCTTCATTGGGTGGTTTTTTGTTGTGGCTCAATGAGTTGCAAAATAACGATAAGGACATGCAAGCTTCGGGCGAAGGCCCTGACACCGTAAATGTAATGACGTACCACCGAAGTAAAGGCTTGGAGTGGCCTATCGTGATTTGCCATAGCCTGGAAGGAAATCTGCGCGCAGATGTGTGGGGTGTTCACATTGAATCGGAACAAGAAGAGGTGGACTTAGAGAATGTACTCGGCAATCGCTGGTTGCGGTACTGGGTAAATCCTTATGCAGATCAATTCCGGAATACGATCTTGGAAGCTAAGCTTAAGGAAAGCGAAGCTCAGGCTAAAGCCAAAGAGGAAGCGCTACAGGAAGAAGCGCGATTGCTGTATGTGGGGATTACGCGAGCAAGAGATTATCTGGTTTTTCCAACGAGAGACAAGCCGACTAAATGGGTTAATCGAGTGTGGCATGATGGCCAAGAAGATTATCCAACCCTGGATGCAGATACATTTGAAACACCTTGGGAATGGGAAAAGCAGATTTTGTATAAAAAGACAGAAGTTCTGATATACCCCAAGACTTTTCCACATGCCGAAATGGAAAATGAGGAAATTGAGCAGTGGGTTGCCCGTAATGGGAAGCAGGTACACCGCACCGAAAAAATTGATTTGCGAAAGCAAAGACCAGAGGGAATAGGTCAAGCCAAATGCGTCTCGCAAAGTAGTTTTTCACCGGCTATACCGCTTAAAGCAGATCAAGATCAGTATATCGTATCCAAGGCCATCAAGGCTTTTCTGAATGCAGAGCGTTCCGGCCTTTCGGCCAAAGAAGTGGTACAAATGGCAGAGGGCATTTTGAAACGATATAAGGTAGATGATATCGTAGACGCCCGAGCCTTGTACGATTATGCAAGTAGTTATCAGAAATATTTGGGGCAGTATTTTCCGGCGAAGCGCATTTGGCGCAAGTACCCGGTAAGGAGTTTTTATAAAGATCAGATTTTTGAAACGCTCATTGATTTGTTAATCGAAACAGATCAAGGATTGGTGATTATTCAGAATAGTGGATTTGCTGGTGAAGAAAAGAAACTCAAAAACAAAGCACTGGGAGAATTGGGCGATTGGTTCTTCTTGGCTCGACAAGCAATTGAGGACATCTTTGGTAATCAATCAACCAGGACACTAGTGCACTTTGTCATGAAAGGCGTTTTGATTGAAGTGGAAACTGAAAAGCAAAGTGTTTAAAAACAAAGAGCGATGTGAAACTTCACATCGCTCTTTGTAATCTGCTCGTTTTATCGGAGTAGCGTGATATCGCCAGTACTTTCGAAAGTAACATCGCGATTTTCGGTACCTACTCGTAATAACATCTTGTAAATATACACATCTGATGGCGCTGGATCGCCATTATACATGCCGTCCCAGCCGTTGAGCGGGTCATTGTTGTCATAGACCAATTGTCCCCAACGATTGAATATTTTCAAATCCAAGACAGTGATATCGCCGTCCTCTGGAATGCCATTGGTTACATAATTGAAGAAATCATTCGTACCATCACCATTTGGTGAAAAGACATTTGGAACGGCAATTTCTATACAATCTTCCAGTGGGAATAGTGGCACTGTGATCGGTAAAGTACCTACACAACCATCCGGATCGGTGATGATGACGCTCAAGTCGATATTATCATCCGTTGTAGCTACAATTGTTGGCTGAGCCAAAGTATCTGAATCAAAAGGCGTACCAGATGGAAAATCTGCGCTCCATTGGAAGGTATATTGTGCTAGTTCTTCCGGTGTTAAATCAATAATATCGTCATCAACCATTAGCTGGAAAGTATCTCTTTTACATATCGTATCCACTTCATATCCAAATAATGGAATATCGTTAATGGTAAGTGTTTGTGTAATTTGGTCTTCACAACCTGATACTGGATCACGAGCAATCAAGGTTACATCATAACTGCCTTCCGTATCATAAGAAATGGTCGGATTCGCATTCATAGAAGTATTTCCGTCGCCAAAATCCCAGTCAAATACGGTAGCATCTACGGAAGTATTATCAAAAATGATATCAATACCAGAGCAATAATCAAATAGCCCATCATCGGTGGTATAATCAGCGATAACTCGCGTCACATATATATCTTGAGTGAGTGGTGTTACACAAGACTCTACATCTCCCGTAAGGGTGAGCGTAACTTCCAGCGTATCTGTTGCCGGAACATTATAGGTATGATCCACTGGAGTTTGATCTTGAACGGCAGTACTTCCATCACCAAAGTCCCATTCAAAAGAAGAAACATCAACGAGGTTTTCAGCACTCAGGGTGATGGTTTCGCCATCGCAAATGATAGAATCAGAAACGACTAATTCTCCTTGTGGACCCACGATTGTTACATCTATGGAAGTCGTATCCGCACAGCCCGCAAGGACAGTACTTGTAATCAGCTGAATGACATGCTCGCCAATTGGCATACCAAATTGTGGGTTGATCTGGAAACTCGTTTGATTCTCTGGGCCCGTCCAAGAGAAGATGGACAAATCATCGGTATTATCCTCTCCTTCAAAAACAATTTGGGTTGGGCCACAAATAATCGGATCATTTTCTTGTGCAAATGAAATGGCTGCTTCTGGAAAGTCCTGAACCGTCACAGCAATACTATCTTGGCCTGTACAACCGGTGGCATCTTCTGTGAAGGTCATGACTACATTAAACTGGCCTGCTTCGTTGAAGGTAGTCGATACAGGCGTTCCAGTAGCCATATCACCATTGGCAAAGTCCCACTCAAAATTGAGGAATGACCCTTCTGCGGTAAAATCAACCCCTTGGAAGGATAGGCTTTCGCCAATACATAAATTAGGATCACTACCTGCCGGTAGCGTAAAGATGGTACTAAATGGCTCATAAATATAGATGGTATTCATGGCTGTACCTGGACACCCAAGTACATCTTGGACATTGAGTGTCACTATGATCGAATCACCTGCACCTAAATTGTCTGTGAAAATATGTGACGGATTTTGCTCGTCAGAGCCAAAACTCCATTCCCAGCTGGCAATGGTTGTATCGGCTTCCGTCAAGTCCGTAAAGTTGACAGGTACCGTTCCATTGGTACAAATGCGATCGTCGTCCTGCTCGAAATTTGCATCTACTTCATAAACAGTTGCCTCAATTGTAGTTGTGTCCATACAACCATTAATATCTTCTACCACCAATTGAATAACTTCATCACCACTGTTGTTAAAGAAGAATGGAATAGTATCTTTTTCTGTAGTAATTGGTCGTCCCGAAATATCAAAACTCCACTCATAGCCTTTCCAGCAATCATTATCAACGTCTTGAGAATTATCGCCTATAAGATTGTAAGGAATACCAACACACAAGATAGAGTCCAGCTCAAAATCTGCAATAATTTCGCGTACACAGACCAAGGCCGTATCGGTAGAAGCCGGGCAGCCAGAACTAGCATTTTCAGCTGTTAGCACGACCGTATAATCACCACGATCATCATAAGTATGAATGAGCTCACTCATCGTACTAGTAGTGGTGTCTCCAAAATCCCAGCTTACAGAAGTAGCCCCATAGCTGCTGTCGCGAAATATGACATCATAAGGGCTTTCACACTGTATTTCGTAGTCGATACGTGCAATCGGGCCTTTGACTGTGATATAATCTTCAGCAGTAATGGTATTTTGACAACCATTATATTCGACGGTCAGATTTACATCAAAAGCGCCTGTTTCTGTTTCGAATATCCATTCAAGTGCATCTTCTTGAAAACAATGAAATGATCGGCCATTATCGGTTTCAAAATGCCAGGCATCCACATTTTCTAGATCGTCCGGATCAATCATACTTTCGAGGAGGACGGTATCTCCGGGACATATTTCCAGTGGGCCAGGGCCGTTAAAACTAATATCCAGTGGGGCACCCACCTCAATTTCGAGCACATAAGAGGTATCCATACAGCCTGCTTCATTGGTGATGGTTAATACCGTCTCGTATAATCCTGGTTCGGTATAAGTGTGTGTATGATCATCATCATTGGTGAAAGTGTCTGTTGTGCCATCGCCATAATCAAACTCCCAAAGAATGATTTCCTCTCTGGAATCACTGCTGTCCGCAAAAGTAACCGTCAATGGGGCACATCCGTCAATGACATCTGGCATAAACAAAGCATTGGGCTCATAAATGGTATCAAGTCGGACCAGCGTATCTCTACAACCAGAAGGGTTGGTTACTACCAAAGTGGTAGGAATGTCGATTCGGCCATTTTTTGAATAAATCGTTGAATCTGTGTCGATGTAAGTCACCATGGAAGTTTGTCCGGTAGCTGTAGTGGCATCATAAAAGAACCAGTCCCATTGAACGGCATCTGGTGAAGTGGCTTCAAAGCTAATGTCGAATGGTTGTACGCAACTGTAATTCGGATCAGAAACAAAGGATGGGTCTGGATCATCCACAAATATGGTAATGGTTGTATCGCCAGTACAACTGCCGTCGGCAGTGGTTACACTGAGCGAAATATCATGAGGGCCCGCTTCGCGAAATCTGACAAAAGGAAAAGCATTATTGCCATTTGGGAAGGTTGCTTCGATAGTCGGATCAAAGGTCCAGTTAAAAATTCCAACATCACCGTTGTTCACAATTCCGTAGCGTTGGTCTAGACAAACCGTGTCAGGCAGTGAAAAACTAGCTAAAGGTTCACCGATGGATACGATTTGTGTCACAGAGTCTACGCAGCCGATTTGGTCGGTTACCACAAGAGTAATCGGAAAATTACCATCAGATTGATAGACCTGACTTGGTGGGTTGGTGCCTGTGAAATTATTGCCATTTCCAAAATCCCATTCATAAGAAACAACCGGTTCTTCGCTGGTAGTTTCGTTTGTAATGCCCACATTTAGCGGAGGTACACAAGCTGATGCTGGATTTGGGTCGGTGACAAAGCTGGCATCTGGCCCAGGGCTTACCTCGATCAAACCCGATTCGATGGTCGTTACATTACAGCTTGGCAGATTCATATTTGCCGAAAGGCTGACCGTAAAAACACCGGGGTCTTGGTAGGTATGTGCCGGATTTTCGAGATTTGAGCTATTACCATCTCCAAAGCTCCAGTTATAATTATTGACAGTTAAGCCGTCTGGTATTTGGCTATTATTGGTGAAAACCACATCAAAAGGTACACAACCAAAGGTGGTATCCGCAACAAATGCAACGGTTGGCTTTTCAAAAGTATTGATAGTGATCGTACCTAATACCGGGCCACCTTCCGTTTCAGAAAAGCTAACCGTAAATGTACCCGCTTGGGAGTAAGTAGTACTTGGGGTTTCGTTGGTAGAGGTAACTCCATTGTCGAAATCCCAGAAATAGGTACTGACGCCTCCGGGTGGTGTAAAGGTAACGGTTAGCGGAATACAGCCCTCGGTTTCAGAGGCCGTTTGTGCATTCATGCGCAAACCGAAGCAAAATACAAGAGAGAGGAGCAAAAAAAATCTCATAAATGGGAAATTTTGTTGGATATTAATCTTCACAGCTTACTGTTTGAGTTAAGTTAGGAGTTTCGGATTCGTCATTCTCCTGCTAAAACCTATAAAAAATGGCTGCGTTGGAGAAAATTGTTCCTGATTTCTATATATTGCAATATAAATAAGTTTAAAAAAACCGAGGAACAAAAGTTATGAAAACGATTGTAGCCGCTATATTTTCTTTGTTATTTGTTTGCTCGCTTGCATATGCACAGCCTTACCATACCAAACAAGCACCACTTCCTTGCCTCAATAAAAAAGTAAGTGTAGTTGCTCATATCGTTCGAGATAGCCTCGGAAACCCAAATATAACAGAGGATTCTATATTGGTAGCCATGGATACTACCAATTCTTTCTTCAAACCTATTTGTCTCGAATTTGAGATTTGTGAGTTCCGATACATTGATAACTTTCAGTACGATTTGGTGATGAGTCCAAATTATTGGGAAGAAATGCAAGTGAAGTATCACCAAAACAATCGATTGAATCTATTTTTTGTCGATAATATCGCCTATTTACCGTTTGATTGTGGCTATGCCGATATTGCAGGCATTCAGGAAATGAATGCACTCGGCGTCATGGTGAAAAAAGGATGTGTTTCGTTTGACACGAAATGGATCGCTCACGAATTGGGGGCTTATATGGGCCTGCTTGATACTTTCGAGGGCAATGGCTCAGAATTGGTGAATGGCGAAAATTGCGAAACGGAAGGCGATGAAGTCTGCGATACGCCGGCTGATCCTTATGTGAAAGGTGAAATGATCGCCAATTACATTTCTTCTCAGGATCCCTGCCGTTTTATAAATGCTAAGCAGGATGCAAATGGCGAATATTACAAACCACATGTAGCAAACGTTATGTCCCAGTACCCAAGCTTTTGTGCTTGCGGATTTACCTATGGACAATTGCTGAAAATGGCGACCATCTATCAGGAAGCTGTTGATAAAATGTGGTAAACTTACCTTCCGCTTCGCGAAGCGGAATAGAATTCATTTTCCAGAGAATTGAGTGCCATTTCCCATAAGTCTTCGTACGGAATGATTTCCACCTCGTGCGGCTGATTGGCTACTTCGAGTGGTACTTGTTGTAACTGAACGAGGTATTTTTTAGCCTTGCGCGTTACGGCTGCTTTGTGAAAACTACAGGAAGGGATCAGCAATAAGCACTTGATAAAACAGTTGCTGCGAAAACTATCATCTTTTCTGAGGTAACGGTAACAATACTTTTCAATCGCTTCTATGCGGTCAATTGCTTCATTGTACCGCTTTTGCAAAATCAGGAATAAAGTCTGGATAATCAGGATTGGAATGTTTCTTCTTCTTTTCTCTTTCGAGAAAGATGGCACTTCATTCAAAAAACGACCAAGTTTGAATTTGGTAAAGCGGGTTTCATCTTCCGCCGGGACGACCTTGTTTAGTATAATCAGGTAGTGAACATAAGCCTCATAAATTTTCCAGATTTCTGAAATAGAGGCGGGCTGGAAAGCCAGCATTTTATGGTTGATAACGGTACTGAATACTTCATAGCTTTTTTGATATTTTTTGGTATGCATGGAAAGCATGAAGTAAAGTTCGAGATTTTTGAACCAATTGAATTTTCCTTCTTCCAGAATGGCAAGGCTACGCTCTGCTGCATCTTTCCCTCTGTTGTATTGTTTGAGTTGAGTATGGCATACCAGTTTTTGGTGTAAAAAAGTTTGTAGGGCAAGCGCTGAAATGTATTTCTTCTTTTCAAAAAAGGTGATGGCCTCATCACACGCCTCAGCGGTTTTTTCATAATCGTTGACGCTCATAAAAATAGCCATATAGATCATCCGGCCATAAAGGTGGAGTTTGTAGCTGTCAAAGGCTGCCAAAGAGGATTCAATTTCTTTGTAGAAAGCGCGGGCTTCTTTATGGATCGTTTCTTTTTGTGGATTTTTACGCTTGTATAGCGTCATTATTTTACAATACGACTCTTCAGCTTTCATTTCAGCCAGGTACATTTGGGCATAGCGATTGAGTTGTTGGTTATACTGTTTAAATAGTCTTTCATTATTTTCAAAAGTAGAGTGGTGAATACGTAGGAAGCGAAGAATTTCGACGATTAGCTCCGTGAATTCATATTTGATAGCTTGTCGAAGTATTTTTTTACTTAGCTGAACAGCCGCGAATTTGGCAGATTTGACCATCAAAATTTTAACAGCAGCCCATTCTTTCCAGCAATTGAAGTAGGCTTTTTGTTGATCATTATAATAAGGCTGTTTCAAATCGATGAAGAATACCGTATTGATCAGACGATTTTTGAGTGTGTTTTTCAGATTTCGATAGGTCGATGAGTTGGTATCACCATTGGTAAGCAACTCCGCAGCTTCTTCATCATTCGTTACCTTAGAATCAGCGACCAACTCATAAAATTCTGTGATTTTTGATTTCTGGGTATTCTCATTTCCGATGACTTCTATCTGTTTGACTTTGTTTTTGGTGATTATGGCCACCAGTTCTTGCAGTACTCGCATGGCAATATCTTTTAATGGATAAAATGATTATAGCCAAGAGAAAAAACTACCGGGATTGGCTAATAGCTTAAACAATTATGGTTGTGTTAGAAGCTGTAGTTGTGAGCAGGCAGTATCTGAATCTAGTTATAATGGGCAGATAAAAAAGTAACCTCTATAATAATGAGTCGGATGTAAGAGTTATTGCAATTTAAGAGGAAAACAATTGAATGAAAGTTGAATATGTCGAAGGTTTGAGCTGCTTAAGTTGTTGATTATTAGTGGAGTGGGCGATTTGTGAGCGTGTTGTTAGGCAAAAATGAGACGGTCAGAAGCCAAACCATTGTCAACCTTACTTTCCTGTAAAACAATGACATTTGAATTGTAATCCTCAACAATTAACCTTTTAAAACCTAATTAACCATGACCGCTGTAATAATTGCACTATTGATATCTCTAGGAATAATTACTTCTCCAGCTGATCTTGATAATCTGACTCCCGAACAGGAATCTCAGATTCAGGAAATCGTTGACACAGATGTCACTGATATCTAGCACTACAAAGGTAATTCTAAATGCCCAATTTTAAAAATTGAATTTTGATTTTCATTGTTTGTTTGTTAAGTGTTTGATTATCAGTTTTTTATTTTTAGATTGGGTGTGAAATGTATGTTTTTTGAGTAAGTCAAGCTGTATTTTTTTGTCTGTGAAGTGCTCGTTTTTCTAAATAAATTTGAATAGGATAAAGGATAAACCCATACAAACGCACTTGCTCCTGCTGTAGAATGCAAAAAATATGAAACCATGTCATAACCATTATTTACTTAAACCAGGTGCGTATTGGAGTATGAAAGCCGATTTTAGAAATATCCTTCTTTTACAATCCGACCATCCGGCTGATCTACAGCAGCTACTGGTTGGAGTTACCTTCGGACAAAGCAGCGAAGAATGTGAAAATTACGGAATCTGTAGAATGGATCCTGTTGATTACTCGAAAGCATGGAAATACAATGCCCAGCAAAAGTCATCTAACAAAGCAATTGGGGTGATTTCGCTGGGCAAAAATAAAAAGCTGGAAATTGCTTTTTTACGTGCATCAATGACACAAACCTGTCAGAAAAAATACTTTGGACGACCGCACTTTCAAGTTGATGAACACTTTGTTATTCCGCCTTTGATCAATATCACTGATCAAAAAGCAGGGCCGATTATTTACAAAGGACAATACTTGATTCAGTCATTTAACGGCTTTTTTGTAGTCGCTTTTTGATTGAAACGAACCCTACTGATATCGCACAACAGAGCCATACTCTGAATGCCAATGCTATGCCTAAAATTACAATTGTATGAAAACACCATCTAAAAAACACCGTCTACGGGACCTCAATGATCCCGAATTAATAAAACAATGGCAACAACTAGGTTTGGATGACTCCACCGAGTCAACCATCTATTATGAAGTGCCGCCTTTTCGCGAACAAAGCGATACACTAATTTGACTAAACACGACAATCCAATCGTATGAAATATTTGAAAATACTCTTGAGCCTCAGCGCTCTGTTTCTTGTGCATTTCTCTGCAAGTGCACAATCAATTGCAGAGAATACACCTCCTACATCAAGCAAAGCAACATTCAATAAGGTAAAACCTTTCTCTTCTTCCAATAATATGGTTGCCGATGAAGGGCGAAATCAGATAGCTATGCTTTCGCAAAAAGATATATCCCAACCCACAAAATCACTATTGAAAACCTCATTACCTGAACAGCGGCCTCCTGTCTATGCCGCATGCATTTACCGAAAGGTAAACCCTGTACAACAAGTTTGTAAAGATGCTTTTTTCCGAAAGGAACCGGACGGAAGGCAATAAGCCTACCCCCCGAAGTAAGTAACGATTGATACCACACAAACGAATACCGGATCTCCGAAAGGGTAGGAACTTGTCTCTTAGATTATATGCTGAATTGGATAATGCTTTCAGGCAGTCTGCCTGCAAGATGGCTATTCTTTGGCTAATTATCAAGGGCTCAATGACAAGTTTGGCTACCCAACCTACATAGGACATTGGTACCATACATAAAGCGGATGCCGAAAAGCTTGAATAGAGTAGGCACTAATTTTAAAACCTTTTTGATCATGAAAAAGATGTCATTGAATCCACTTGAGTTGGACAAAGAAACAATTGCACTACTTGATGGAAAGCACCTACAGGAAATCGTTGGTGGTGCGAATAACGCACTTGCTCCTGCAGGTTCTACCGGATGTGGTTCTGGTGGAAGTACTTGCACTAGCGGTACATCTACAGGTTGTGGTTCTGGATCTAGCCAGTGCTTTGTTGCCGGAAGATAATCAGACCCTTTTCCAAGGAATTTGATTTTCGAATGTCAAAACACCGGATATGAAAAAGTTACAATTAGATCCATTAGACCTTCAAAAAGAAACCATCGCCCTGTTAGATGGTCGCCAGCTTCAAGAGATCATTGGTGGAATCAACAATGCAGTCTCTGGTAGCGGTACTTCAACAGGCTGTGGCTCCGGAGGTTCGCACTGTACCATCAAGGGTACATCCACAGGTTGTGGAACTGGCTCTAGCCAGTGCTTTGCAGGTGGTTACTAGAATTTTTCTCGTAACACTGCGCATTTCAATTTGAATTATAGGTGGAAGCCGAAAAACCTTCAAAGAGTAGGCACTTCATATTTTAATACTTAATAATCATGAAAAAAGTAGCATTAAATCCACTTCAGCTTGACAAAGAAACTATCGCATTGTTGGACGGTAAGCAACTACAGGACATCGTAGGTGGTGCTCACCACGCACCTTCTTCTTCTGGTGGTACTTCCACTGGTTGTGGCTCTGGTTCTAGCCAGTGCTTGGTTGCAGGTCGCGGTAACTAATAAGTACGCAAGTACAACAGGTGAGACGCTCTGCTCTGAGAGCGTCTCCATCTTCCTCTCTTTTTATTTTAACCTCATAAACCTTGTGATGAAAAAACTAAAGTTAAATCTTTTAATGCTGGATAAAGAAACCATCGCTTTGCTGGATGGCCAACAATTACGCGCCATTGCTGGTGGCCTTACGGCAAATACCGACCGCGGCTCTCACTATACTTGCCACAGTGGTGGTACACATTGTGATACGCAAGGCACTTCCACCGGCTGCGGTGCTGGTACCAGTCAGTGTATTGCAGGCCAATAGCCAGGGACTTGAAGAAATGAAATGAGCATGGTTTTGTTTGAGTCTAGCTTCTATAGTAAAGAATCAAAGAAAATCTTGCAAGAGCAAAAATGCTGCACATTTTGACTGCAGAAAAATATTATAAAGATGAAACAACATCCAGAATACAATATCGAAGACTTTTACTGCCTGAGAATTCCAGCTCAACCAGTAGAGTCGATCATGCAGCTCAATGAACAGATCAAAAATCTGGACATGGCCGATCACGATGCGGTCGTGCATACTATTGAGCAGATATTTGCAGAACCTTTATTCCAAAAGGCGATTTTTATTTCTTCTAAAGAGCTTTACGCTCGCTTTTGTGCCTTTCGGCAAAAAGGATACAAAGACAAAAACAAAACCCGCCGATTCTTAATCGCACTCTATAAGTACTTTTCTCGTATGTCACATCGCTGTACGCCCTATGGTATCTTCGCCGGGCTTAGTACAGGTCAAGTTACAGCCGAGCCTACCCGCTTTGAATTTGAAGATCAAAAATTTAGGCCAGTCTTTCAATTCAATATCCAGAGTCTTGTTACGCTCGTCCGCCAACTTAATGCGGTCGATCCTGCTCTCTTGCAACACCTTCGGTATGAGGTCAACAATACGCTCTATATCATGGGCGATAAGATTTATTTCGTGGAAAAAATTGATCGCGAAGGTCGCGTCGTTTCCAATCTGACCTCGATCACCCTAAATATCCATATCCAACGCATACTCGATAAAGCGCGCCAGGGCGCTACTATTCCTGATTTGATCGCTTGTATCGAATTGCCGAATGTCGAATTACACCAGAAAGTCGGGTTTATTCAAAGTCTGATCAAGTCTCAAGTGCTGATTAGCGAACTGTGGCCAAGTGTGTCTACAGATGACTTCATGGGCGATTTCCTTCAAAAAGTGAACGACAAATCTTTTACCAATGAACAGATCAAAACGCTTTATCTGCTCGATAGGCAATTCCGACAGGTCGATGGCCTCGACGGTATCGATCAGGTAAAACAGTTTTTACAGGAAGAAAAAGACCGTGAAATGCTTCGCGAAAAGGATTTGTTTAAGGTCGATCTGTTTTACAACACCAAAGCCAACCAAATAAACCGTGATGTCATCAAAGAGATTTGCCAAACTTCCTACGAACTCATGGAAGTCACCGCACCTATCACTGCGAATACGCTCGAAACCTTCATGGAAAAATTTAGTGCTCGATATGAAATGAAAGAAGTTCCACTCGTCGAGGCACTCGATCCGAATTATGGTATCGGCTATGGCTTAGTCGTCGGTGGGGGAGTGGCAGATTACACGCCCTTGGTAGATAATGTACCGGTTGCACCACCCAAGGGGGATGGTCCGCAATTTATGGCCAAGTTTGATCAGCTCCGCCGCAATGCAGTGAAGAAGTGGCATCAAAAAGGCCAAAAGATTGTCAAAATCAATAAAGAAATTAAAGAGTGGCGCCAAGAGAAAAGCACGGCATTCGACAATCGTACCAGAAGTAGTACCTACATCTTTGGTAGCCTTACGGCAAATTCGCCCGAAGCGTTAGACCAGTGCGATTTTCGCTTTCGTCCAGTGCAGA
>JALEHC010000370.1 GCA_022763215.1 Saprospiraceae bacterium | reverse complement strand
AAATTTCCATCATTCTACTTTGCCCGTCTTAGTTTTCACCAATATGCAGTGAGTAGCACTTCGACAAGTTGTGTTAGAATGAATGATGCCGAAAATATTGGTTTGGTTGAACTTCCACCTTGTGATCCGACCTCATTTATCTTGAAAGAAGGTAAAGACCAATTTAAGCGCCTCGGCCTACAGGTAGGTGTTGGTAAAGCCTATCAATGGGGGCGTTTTCAGATAGAAGGTTCAGTAGCTCTGGGCGTTTACCGATATTTTCCGACTTACTCGGTAGAGTCTGGCCCGGTTCAGCAGGTAGAAAATCCGGAGATCATGGAGCGAATAAGTGAGCGTGGAAATCTGGCAAAGGATGTAAAAGGAGAAACCTTTTTAGAACCCTTATTATTTTCAGAACCAGGCATCCGGAGTGATTTATATGGTGTAGGTTATCAAGCACAATTAAAAATAGGATACCGATTTTAGCGAAAGCAGCAAACTTTTCAGGAGTTGCTGAAGTTCTTGCTAACAGATCATTGAGGGAGAATAGGAGCGAATTGCTTGCCTATTCTCCCTTGTCTTATGTATTTTTGTAGTATGAGTGAAGTAATTGTAAAACAAGACATTCGAAAATTTTCGAAAGAGGAGTTGGTGGATTTGTTCAAGCAAATGAATGAACCCAAATTTAGAGCCAAACAAGTATATGAATGGCTCTGGCAAAAAGGTGTCCACGACTTTGATGAGATGACAAATCTATCAAAGAAGCTTAGAGAAAGACTGAATGAGCAGTTTGTCATTAATGGAATACAAATTGATAAGGTCCAGAAAAGTATGGATGGAACGATCAAGTCAAGATTCCGATTACATGATGGACATTTGATAGAGTCGGTGTTGATTCCGGTTCCCTCCGATAATCGCTATACCGTATGTGTATCCTCTCAGGTGGGCTGCAGTCTGACTTGTAAATTTTGTGCAACGGGTCGTATGAAACGCTTACGTAATTTGGACGCAGGTGAAATATATGACCAGGTAGTTTTGGTAAATCGTCAGGCCGAAGAATATTATGACCATGGATTAACCAATATCGTATACATGGGGATGGGCGAACCGCTCCTGGCTTACAAAAATGTATTGGAGAGTGTAGATAAAATTACTTCTCCGGATGGTTTGGGCATGAGCCCCCGAAGAATTACGGTAAGCACAGCTGGTATAGCCAAGATGATCAAAAAACTGGCAGATGATGAAGTACGATTTAACTTGGCTTTGTCGCTGCACGCAGCAGATGATGAAAAGCGAAATGAAATCATGCCCATCAACGAGCAAAATAATTTGGAAGTGCTCATGGATTCGTTGACGTATTTTCATCAGAAAACACACAACAAAATCAGTTACGAGTATATTACTTTCCAAGATTTCAATGATAGCATTGAAGATGCACGCAACCTGGTGAAGCTGTGCAAAAAATTCCCGGTTAAAGTAAATATCATTGAATACAATCCAATTGATGGTGCTCCTTTCCTAAAATCAACAGAACATCGCATTGATGACTTTGCTCGCTACCTTAACGACAATAGAGTTACAGTCACCGTAAGAAGAAGCCGAGGTAAGGATATCGACGCAGCTTGTGGCCAATTGGCGAATAAGGAATGATGTGTTGATGTGTTGATGTGTTGATGTTTGATGTATGATAGGGTGATGTGTTGATATGTTGATGTATGATAGGATGATCAAATTATCAAACATCAACACATCATACATCATCCTATCACCCCATGTTTACAGCTTTGCGTCGAAGTTTACCAAATTGACAAACCTTTTGATTCGGTTGGTAATGTCGACATCATTCAATTCAAGTAGTCGTTGGATGCTGAATTTTTCTACGCAGAAAGAAGCCATTGCGGAACCGTAGATGATTGCGCGCTTCATATTTTCGAAAGAAAGATCATCCGTTTGAGCCATATAGCCCATGAATCCACCTGCAAAAGTATCGCCGGCGCCAGTTGGGTCATATACTTCAGCTAAAGGTAAAGCAGGAGCGAAGAAAATCTGTTCACCATGGAAAAGCAATGCACCATGTTCTCCCTTTTTAATAACGAGAAATTTAGGGCCCATTTCAACGATTTTAGCAGCAGCTTTTACTAAAGAATGTTCGCCAGAAAGTTGACGAGCCTCTTCATCGTTGATAATAAGTGCATCGATCATGGTAAGCACCTTTTTCAAGCTATCCAGAGCGATATCCATCCAGAAGTTCATAGTATCTAGTGCGATCAACTTTGGTCGATTTTCAAGTTGCTCAATCACACGAATCTGAACGTCCGGTGTTAGGTTACCCAGCATCAGGTAATCTGGATTTTTATAAGAAGCAGGCAAAACCGGATCAAAGTCAGCTAGTACATTGAGTTGTGTATCGAGGGTATCACGGTCATTGAGATTATCGTGATATTTTCCAGCCCAGAAGAAAGACTTTTCGCCTTCTCTGACCTGAAGGCCATCAAGGTTGACCCCTTTAGAAGACATCTGATCGAGGGTTTCTTGAGGAAAGTCATCACCGATTACAGAGACCAGGTTAATATTTTGAGTAAAATAGGAAGCAGCAAGAGAGATATAAGTAGCAGCTCCACCGATAGCCATTTCGACTTTGCCGAAAGGCGTTTCAATATCATCGAATGCGACGGTACCAACCGTAAGTAAGCTCATTGAAAAATATTTTTTTGAAAAAATTTTATGCAAATATTGCACATTTATATGGAATGTAATAAATTTGCACTCGCCTTTTGAAAGTAAAGGGTGGTAAAAATAAAAAAAAGCCTCTTTAGCTCAGTTGGTTAGAGCGGCGGACTGTTAATCCGTAGGTCCTTGGTTCGAGCCCAAGAAGAGGCGCTTTTATAAGAGTCATTAAAATCGTAGAATTTT
>JALEHC010000049.1 GCA_022763215.1 Saprospiraceae bacterium | reverse complement strand
TATATCTGGTGTGAACTTGGATATCACCTGCAAATTGTTCATTTTGCAGCTTTCTACCCTAAAATTGTGATTGGCGTTAAGTCATTTTATCGATCTGTGGATTGCAGGTAAATGAGTTTTGGCAAAGACCCGTCCATCTTCAAAATATTGTTGCAAATTTTCAACTGATTCCAATTTGGGCTATTGGGGTAACCTATTCACAGTCAGGTGGATATGATTTGATCAGTAGTAATTGAATCTCGGATTTGGTTTTAGTTGATGATACCCTTCCTCAATGGATTGAGAATAGTCGTCTATTTAATCTTAAAAACTATAAAAATGAAAAAACTGTTATTAACAAATTTTCTAATCCTTACGCTTTTGGGGATAGTAAGTGCACAGAATGTAGATTCGAAAACGAGTAAGTCTGTTTCTATTCAAGCCAATTACATGCCCGGTTTTGAAGATGTCAATTATTTCAATTCTTCTCAGGATTACACGTTCAATTATGTAATATCTGAAAATAGAAGCCTTCGTTATGGTTTTACTTATCAGGTGCAGAAAAATAACTGGTATCAGGAGTTTTCTATGTTAAGCTTTTCTTTTAGTAGCAGACATCTGGAAGGCAGACACGTCAATATAGACCATCCTATTTTTAATAGAGATAAAATTAATACATTTCAGGTTTTTACCCGGTACGAAATTGGTCTATATGTCCCAGTTGATGAGCCGAGGATATTGACGCCGGGATTGGCTTTGGGCGTTGAGCCATTCTATCGCACTATTCATGCAAAAGAAGGTTCTGGACTTGCTCCGGTGGAAGTTCGAAATATTGGCCTTAATTTTCAACTGATTCCGCGTTTTGATTTTCAGGTTTATGATCAATGGCGACTAGCGATAAAAGCACCATTCCGCTTTTCTGGGTACTCCAATGATAAAACGGATGTAGAAAACAATAGCGTGGAAAAAGAAGAAGGCTGGACTCATGGATTTGGTGAATGGCAGCTCAATGTAGGTGTATATTATAGTTGGTAATTCAAAGTGGAGTAGGGGAGTTTGGAATGAGTTCCAAACTCCCTTTCTCATTGATTATTGCTTGATCAATTTCACCGTCTGCTGGTATTGGGCGGTTCTTACATTTACAAAATAAGTTCCTGCTGGCAGATCGTGAATATGAATGGTTTCTGTTCCTTCCTCGACTTGGTCTAACTGAATGGTATGCATGAGCTGACCACTGATATTGAATAATTCAATAGTCACTTCTTGACCAATTAGCTGTTCGAGATGGAGATTGACTTCAGAACGTGCTGGATTTGGCGTAAGCCTCAAATTAAATGCTTCGGATGCAGCCTGAGTCTGCGGATTAGCCATTAGTGCGCCACTGCCGTATTCTACTACCGTCACATTGGTAAAACTTGCGGTCACAAAATCTTCCGCATTAGTACTGGTTGCCCACAAGCCTGCTTCCAGACATTCGCCCATGGCTATGCTTTGCAGCAAATAAGGCGTATACGAAATGCCGTCGGTAGATGCAGAAGCGCGGAAACTATTGCCGGTACGCTCGATCTTCAGCCAGTATTTGTCAAAGGAAACAAGTTCTTGAGGATAGGCCGGATAATTATCGATCACCCGAACTGCTCTCGTGACTCGGCTTACCTTGTCTGTTCCTATTTCTACTTTCTTAGCGCCCGGAGCTTGACTCTCTCTTAGCCCGACACCTGCAAAACCTTTATTGGTGATGTTTTCCACAAAAACCTCAATGTAGCCGTCTCCACAAAGCTGTGTGTTGATAAACGACTGATTGTCATTGGTGTAAGGGTAGTCTGGTACACAGCCATTACTGCCAACCATGAATGTTTCAGTTTCTGGATCGTAACCTGCGCTATTGTCGCCATTGCAGTTGCCGATGCCTTCTTCATTTTCGGTCCAGCCACAAAGAAGCCCCTCGACTGTAATATTGAAGCTACAATTGCTGGTATTTCCTACCCCATCTGTCAGTTCATAGGTAACGGTATAATTTCCTAAATTTTCTACGGTTAGCGTGAATGCTTCCCCCGGATTAACAACTACCGGATCATTCTGAAGTTCAGGGCCTTCAATCGTAATGGTAAGGTCGATTGGGCCACAAGGGCCTGCATCTATCATCGGGTGATTGAAGGTTATATCTGTGGCACACTCAAAAGTCATCGGATTCGTTTCGAGGGTAGTCAAAATATCTTCCGGACAATCTAACATGCTTGGTGCAATCACTTCAAAATTGTAAATAGCTTCAGCTACGCAACCTGCTACCTCACTTGTAGCCGTTACACCTACTGATTTTGCCCCAGCTGAAGATGCCCAGTCACGAGTCGGATTCTGAATAGCATTGTCATCAAATCCATTAAAACAAGAGCCTGAACCATTGCTCGCGTTATAAGCGCACCAATCGTAGCTGTAAGTACCGCCATCAGAGGCCGTAAGCACGGCATTGTATTGTACCTCTTCTTGCCCCAGGCAGAGATTGTTCTCAGGATCGGAGGTAATGCTTACAGTAGGAGCTTCGCTGATCGTTATCGAAAAGCCTGAAGTAAGGCCTGAAATACAGCCAGTTGCACAGTTTTCGATATATACGTCAAATGAATAAGTTCCTACAAGTGCATTACCAGGGTCTTGTACTCTGATAACGCGTGAGTTATTGGCTACAGCCAATTCTCCAAAGTTTTTGAAGCCATCACCACAGTTGTCAACCGTAAATTCATCATTTGCCGCAAAGGCAGAACCTGTAGGTGAGGAGACTAATACCCAAATCGCTCGTTCATTTGCCGAAAGGCTATTGCTAATTTGAATACCGGTATTTGTCAGGCTTGCAGCCAAATCCGGATTTATGCAGAATGTTTTGCTGTACACATCAGCTATCGGATTTGACGGAAGTGCATCACCTGCATTTACGCTTGCTTCCATGCCCGAATCATCACAAGTATTATCGCCGCTATCGACCACGTAAGGTTGGTAGGTATTTGGCGAAAGCCCAGTGAAAGTTGGAGAAGACTGTGTTGTTGTTCCGCCGTCGATAGAGTACAAAATGCCCGTACAAGTGGTGCAATTTGCATTGATGGTAATAGAACCATCCTCGGCACCCGCACAGGTTTCGTCATTTACTTCTACCATGGCGAGGGTAATATCACATGGAATAGTACCCAGGCAAGAACAATCGCCTTGTACCGTATCGTCAATTGTAGCCGGGTTGCCGTCGTCGCACATATCACCCGGTTGTGGCATTTCGCAGCCGCAGTTGGTATTGTCGGTCACCGTCACATCAAAACTGCAACTTGCCGTTCCGCCTGCTTCATCCATAGCCGTATAAGTAAGCGTTGTTGTACCGACATTAAACATAGCTCCACTCGCATCCATTCCGCTTAGGGTAGTACTTCCGGTGGTTGAATAGCTTACATTATCGACGATACAATTGTCATTGCCATTGGCTGCCAAATTATTTACTACTGCAAAACAGTTGGTGCCATCAATATCTACGTTTTGATTAGCAGGGCAGTTAATGGTTGGTGCTTCATTATCATTGACGATGACATTGAAGGTGCAATCAGCGGTATTATTGTCAATATCGGTGACGGTGCAGGTAACGACTGTCGTACCCACATCAAAAGAAGTGCCAGACTCCTGTGAGCAACTCACATCTGCTACGCCTGTATTGTCACTACCTGTTGGTGTGGTATAATTAACGATGGCACTACATTGGCCAGCATCATTATT
>JALEHC010000369.1 GCA_022763215.1 Saprospiraceae bacterium | reverse complement strand
TATTTATTTTTTTGCTCACTCATAATAAATCTTCTGCTTCATTTTGGAGTAAATCTGCCAATTCGGTGCGCATCGTTTCGCGTAAGCGGTGCAGCTTAGTTTTGACATTACTCTTGCTCAATCCAGTAATTTCAACAATTTCTTTGATGCTTTTTTCATGTAAATAAAAAAGCGTAATTAAAGTTGCATCAATTGGTTTTAATCGTTCGATCACCATTTGCAGAGTAGTTTGCAGGTCTTGCTGTTGCAAAATATCGTCAGGTCTGGCTTTCGCCGAATCCTTTATTTGCAGATAATGATCATCATTGTCAATAGAGTCAATCGGCAATTTCTTTTTTCTGGCCAGATCAATCGCCGTTCGATAAGCGATGGAATATAGCCAGGTTGAAAATTTCGATTTTCCTTCAAAAGAAGAAAGCGTTTTGTATACTTTTAAGAAAGTATCCTGAGCCGCTTCTTCGGCTTCCTCCCTGGAAGACAAAACCCTGTGGGTAATGGTAAAAACAAAGTTCTGATACTTCAGAACAAGCTGATGAAATGCAGCCTGCTGACCACTCAGGACCTGTTTAATTAATTGTTCGTCTTCCATTTGATGCAAAAATGTATTTGCCGACTTGGACGGGACTTAGGTGAAATAGGTTACAACTTTATGAAGTTATCAAGAAATTTTCAAAAATCTTAAAATTTTGTAACCACTTCTCAGTTGCTCCCGTCAGAGGTAGCAAACAAATTCATTGAAAAAACAAAAACGAAAATAAAATGGGACCAGAGTTATTAATTCCAATTTTTGCAGTAGTTGGCTTTTTTGCCACTAATATTCTACTGATTTACATGTTCTTTTCTTCTCGTCACAAAGAACGCATGGCGCTGCTTGAACGCGACAAAGATGCCAGTATTTTCCATGCCAATGGAATTGCCGATGCATTGAAGTTTGGTATGGTCGCTATTATGATAGGTGTTGGAATATTGCTTGGGTATCTGTTGGTACAGATGGGCATGCCTGAGGAAATCGCCTACTTTTCCATGATCTTGATTTTGGGAGGACTGGGCTTATTAGCATACTATTTTTATGCTAGTCGTAACCAAAAGTTTATCAAATCGGATGAAGAAATGGTATAAAGAACCATTTGATGCAGGCTCGTTTGTCGACATATTAGTAGGCAGACGGGCTATTAGCTTTCCCGCCGTTCGGCGGACGGATTCGACAAATATTCCAGCAGTTTGAAGGTAGCGATTCCGGTTGCCACCGAAACATTCATAGACAGATTAACCCCATGCATAGGTATATGAATGCTGGCATCTGCTAATTGAAGCAATTCTTGAGCAACGCCATACTTTTCATTTCCAATTATAAGCAAGCAAGGAAATTCCGGTTTCAATTCGGTATAAGGTATACTTTGCTGTGTAATTTCCAGCGCATAAATGCGATGTGTTTTTTTCAATTCCCGAATCTCCTCCAGCTCATTTAATTGTACCAGCGGAATATGTTGGTGAGTCATGCGCGAAACGCGCTTCAGTTTTTTGCTTTCCGCCAATTTGGCATCCATCTGAAATGCAAACAATCCTTTCAAACGGGCAGAATCGGCTATTCGAAACATAGCCCCAAGGTTTCGATTGTTTTCGATGCGGTCGAGTATCAAACCTACCGGATGGGGGTGTTGTTGTACTTCTTTTAGCAATGCCTCAAAATCCTTATTTTTCTCTCGATAGGAGAGTGGTCGATCTTCCATCTTGTATCAAATTAGCGACGAGCTGCCAAAGATAAATAAATTATGAGCTTATTTTTTATCGCGGTTTTACCCGATGACGAGATCCAAGCTGAAGTCACTAGCTTCAAACAAACTGCTGCGGAGCGGTTTGATAGTGCCAGAGCGCTTACTTCTCCGCCCCACATCACTCTTATTCCGCCATTTCGCTGGAAAGCGGAACGACTGCCTGCCTTGTTGGATAGCTTGAAAGAGTTTGATTTTTCGGAAGCGCCATTTGAGCTTGAATTAAATGGCTTTGATGTATTTGAGCCACGGGTGATTTTTGTAGCACCTTCACCAAATGAAGTATTGAATAACTTACAACAGGAACTAAAAAACAAATTAAAAGAAGAAATTGAGCTGAGTTATCGCGATCATTTTGGGTTTCATCCCCACATGACAATTGCTTTTAAAGACTTGACCGAGTCAAATTTTGCGAAAGCATGGGCCTGGTTTAAACAAGTGGAATATAAACGCTATTTTATCGTCGATTCTATTTCATTACTTCAACACAATGGTCAACGATGGATCGTACATTCTACTTATTCTTTGTAGTATTTCTCAGTGCATTTTCATTCCTGGCAACGGCATGCATGGAGCGGGAAGATGCCGATCTGTATATTCCAACTAATGAACCAGAACTACAAGATACCATTCGTTACTTAGCGCTCGGCGATTCGTATACCATAGGTGAAAGTGTAGCTGCTGAGGCGCGGTTTCCGGCACAACTATCGGATAGCCTTTCGGCAAATGGCTACGCGGTGGAAGAACTCAAAATCGTTGCCACGACGGGGTGGACAACAAGCCGTTTACTGCAAGAATTAAGTGATGTAGCAATAGACAGAAACTATAATTTAGTGTCTTTATTAATTGGTGTAAATAATCAATATCGAGGTTTTGATTTTGCCATTTATGAACAAGAATTCCCTGCTTTGCTGAGTAAAGCAATTGCTTATGCAAATGGCAATAAAGACAGAGTGTTTGTAGTCTCGATTCCGGATTATGCGTATACGCCATTTGGACAAAGCGGAGCTAACCCAGATCAAATCAGTATGCAACTAGATCGTTATAATGCCTATGCAGATAGCATTTGTCAGACTCGATCTATTCCTTTTTATCAGATTACGGATATTTCGCGCAAAGGCTTGGAAGAACCAGAGCTGGTAGCAGATGACAATTTGCATCCCTCGGGTTTGATGTATCAGCGTTGGGTAGAATCTTTTTTGGAGTCTGTGATTTTACAACTTGAAAAATAGGCCGTTTCCTCAACAAATGGTACCGTTGTCGTTTTGCCAAATAAATTTATGGTAGCATTTTGTAACTTTGAGGTATTATTCCGTTAATGTAATTAGGGAGAAAATAAATAATTTTTACTATTCAAGGCACGTTATAGACAGGCATAAACGTCTAGCATTCTGTTTATGTCTGGTAGGTTTTTAACTATTGAGCTACTTCAAATCCACCAAATCCGTTAAGAATTAACAAAGACAAAGTGTTAATATTCATGGAGAAGTAAAGAAGAACAACTATTTTACTCTTTCTATGCGATCGTCAACACCCTTAAAAAAGCTGTTAAAAGATTATACCCATTGACCTATGAGGTTTTATTTTACATTACTTGCTTGCTTGTGTATTGGTATTTCCGCTATGGCACAGCCCTTTTTTCCCATCAAAGTGGCAAAAAAGTGGGGCTTGATCAATTCGGATGGCCAAATAGTACTGGCACCCGAATACGAAGCTATCGGCGAGTTTAAAGCCTATGGCTATAGCATCATTCAAAAAAATGGTGGCGTTGGTCTTCTTAATAAAGAGATCAAAGAAGTCGTACCTACACGATATGATGATATCAAAGTACTCGACTCTACATTGATTGCCGTGATGGATCGGGGCGAGTGGATGGTCATTGGCCTTCATGGAGAAACGATACTCGAAAAAGGCTATGGAAAAGTGGAAGTCTGGGATGCTCAATATCTCGGCTATACCGAAAATGAAAAATGGGGTATCAAAGATCATCATGGAAATACCATAGTGGAGCCAACTTTTGATGAAGTTTCTTATGAAGCTAATACCTTTTTTCTGACTCGAAAAGGCAAAAAACTTGGTGTACTCGACTTGACGGGACGTCAAATTATTCGAGAAATTGCTAATGAAATTAAGCTCTTTGATGATAGCTTGCTATTCTATAAAAAAGAAAACTTTTGGGGAGCCGTAAATATAGATGGCCAAAATTTAATCGAAGCAAAGTTCGATTCCTACCAAAAACTATCTCAAAATTTTATCAAACTGATTTCCCAAAATCAGATTGCTATTTACTCAAAAGTTTGCAAACAAATTGTCACCAAAAACTACGATGACTATTATCCGTTTTCCAGAAAATATATGATTGCTAAACGCGATCGTAAATTAGGTTTGCTCGACTGGTGTGGCCAAGAAGTGCTTCCGCCTATGTATGATGAGATTCAGTCTTACGACAAACATCTCTTCCGTGTAACCTTTAATGGAAAATGGGGCGTGGTGGGCGCTAAAGGCCGTCAGGTGATCCCTATGAAATACGATTATATTGCACCGCTTCGCGATCAGGTTTGTGTGGTCAAATCTGGTAATGAATTTGGTATCGTCAATTTTAAAGGTGAAGAAATTGTCGCTCCTCAGTATCATCGTATCGAATTGGAAGCCAATCGTGCTAAAGCCTACCGCACCGTAAATGGACAACGGGAGGAAGAACTAAAAATTTATGCTTTTACCGAAGATGGTGAAATAAAATATGTAACCGATTCTGATAAGCATTTTCAGTTGAAAGTTGCTGGTGCTTCCCAAAAAGATAATTCAAAGGATCAAAAAGAAGAAAGCTATACCCTCAACAAGTTTGAGTGGTTCTACAGCCCACAAGCGGATAAGTTTGGTTTGCGAAAGCTATCAGATGGGAGTATCCAGATTGATCCGACCTTTCATTATGTGCATATCGAACGCGAACTAGGGTTTACGATTGTAGGTATTGAAATGACTTCCAAATATGAATTTGAGCGCACCAGTTTCCGCTTCGACATGGCTTACGGTATCGTAAATAACGATATTGGTGCATTAGTCACAAAGGTCGAGTTTTGGGATATTCGATTGGAAGATTTCCACAAAGGCTATCCAGTCGCTCGCTGTGTCTTTAATAATGGTTCACATGGTTTGATTGATGCCGATACGATCGGAATGATTGTGCGTCGAAATCTGGCATATATCGGTGATTTTCACGATGGGGTAGCTCGTACTAGTGTGATCGGAAAATTATCCGGAAGCTTGAAAAACAAGCATAGTCTGGGACGGATGAGCCACTATCTGGATGGATTGATGGCCAGAAGTCATCGAATTGATTATACAGAATATGATCAGATTTTTGAAAAGGATGCCCAATTAACTTGTGAAGATTGTGAGTGGGGATACATCGATACTACTGGAAAAGTAGTCGTAAATCCAACGTATACTTTTGCTCAAGACATGGTCAATGGTGTTGGTATCGTCGAATGTGAAGGTAAATGGGGCATGGTAGATAAAGATGCTCAGGTATTGATCCCTTGTCGTTATGATGGTGTTGCCTTTTTGGAAAATACAGATAATAAAATTGTACGCATATATATCAAAGAACCCAAATATGGTTTGATTGATACTTTAGGCGAATTGCGCGTAAGCGCCGTTTATGACGAGCTAGGATCCTTTTCAGATGGCCGTTTAGCGGTTAAACGAAAGGGAATGTGGGGCTTTGTTGATCGTGATGGTCTCGAAGTAATACCTTGTCGTTTTAAAGAGGTTTCCAATTTTAGTGAAGGTTTGGCAACTGTAAAATTAGGTCGTTATTGGGGATTCATTGACAAATTAGGGAATGTAGAGATCGATTTTAAATATAAAAAGACCGGCAATTTCAAGAATGGCCTGGCATGGGTGCATTCTAATGAAGGCGTCGGATATGTTGATCCTAAAGGGAATTTTCGAATTCCACCTCAGTTTGATAAAGCATTCGATTTTGAGAGCGGCGTAGCCCGCGTAGTGGTCAACGGCGAGTATGGCATGATCAATGCACAGGGTCAGTTTGTGGTCAAGCCCAAATATGGCATGATTGAAGCTTTTGACCAGCACGGCCTTGCCATTGTGAAATCATCTTCTGATCGCTTGCGGTTCGGTTTGATAAACCAGTCCGGAGCGGTAGTTGCAGATACCCGTTACAAGGAAATCGGACCATTTCAGGAAGGCTTGGCTGCCGTAAAACGAAAAGACCAATACGGCTTTATCAATACAAAAGGAGAAATGGT
>JALEHC010000368.1 GCA_022763215.1 Saprospiraceae bacterium | reverse complement strand
GACTTGCCTTTTTCTGGTGAAATTATCAGTGGAATTGGTACTAATATTCTCGACATTCAGGATATCGAACTTCCAATCACTAAGACAAGCTTCAAGATTACATTGGATATAGCAGAGGGTACACCTCCCGAACTCATTTACAATCGGGCACATCTCGACGGGGTCTTGTTTTCATCTTTATTCGAAACCGAGCGTATTTCCTCTGATGACCCAGAAACGGCTAGACCAGATGATCCCACATTTTTCCGTATCGACAATATCGCTGTACAATTTGGCAATCAGCCACCTGTTCTTTGTCCAGGGTCTTCGCTTTCGCTAAATGCAGGAGTGGCAGGGGCAAATTATCAATGGAGCACAGGTGCTTCTTCTCAAATCATTGATGTAGACACCCCTGGCAATTACAGCGTCACCATAACTTCTGGATGTGAAGAAACTTCTGGAAACATCGACGTAATTCAAGAAAACATCAGCCTTGATCTTGGCCCCGACAGACAAATAGAACGCGGCGAACAAATCAAACTCATTCCAGATTTTGAGTCTTCTGTACCAATTCTTTCCTATTATTGGGAAGCCAGCAGGCCAGATGTATTGCCTTGTGTAACCTGCCCAACTACAGAAATTGCACCTTTAAGCGGGGTTGATATTCAGCTGACCATCGAAAATGAATGGGGATGCCAAGCACAGGATGAAGTAGCTTTTACGGTTGGAGATAGCCAATGGTATATGCCCAATGCTTTTAGCCCCAATGGAGATCATGTTAACGATCGTTTTTTCTTGCAAAGTCGTATCGTTTACCAAATCGAATCTTTCCAAATCTTTGACCGTTGGGGAGCACTCCTGTTCGAAAACCGCAATATTAGTTCCAATGACGCCAATGCCGGCTGGGATGGTACTTCTCAAAATAAAGACCTCGATACAGGTGTGTATGTCTGGGTCGCACAGTTTAAAGCCCTCGATGGTGAGCTACAGGTGGCAAGCGGAGATGTTATGTTGATGAGGTGATATTTTGATCGGGTGATGTTTTGATCGGGTGATCGGATGATCGGGTGATGTTTTGATGTTTGATCGGATGATTTTTTGATCGGGTGATCGGGTGATGGGTGATCGGGTGATATATCATACATCAAAAGATCACACATCAAAAGATCACACATCGACCGTCATTTATCAAAAACAACTTCCTCGATAACGGCTCCCTGCAAGTTGATGATGGTCATTTTTACTTGCTGGTCTTTAATGTCGAACATAGCAAAATGATGTTGATTATAAATTTGGTCCATAATGGGGAAGGTTTCGTTTTGCTCAGGTTCCAGTCCTCCTCCGCCACCACCAAGAATAATGTAATTGACTTTGTGCGGGCGGGCAGATTTGTTGTCCTGATACTTTAGCTGTAGGCGTTCATAATCATGGGTATGACCAGAGAGTACAAAATCAATATTTGCGCTGGTGGCATTGGCTTCTACCCATTCGCGGATGAAATAGTCTCCTCGATAGCCGGGCCAACCCTGTGAATAAGGTGGCTGATGAATCAGGAGAAAACGCCATTTTGCCTCTTTCCACTCCTTACTTTGTACCTGCTCATTTAGCCAATTGAGTTGCGCTCCCTTGATACCAATCGGAAAGGTTTCGTTCGGATCAATAGCAATAAACATAGCTGGGCCAGCTTGCCATGAGAAGTAATTTTTTTCGCGGATATGCGCATGATACTCCTCCGGAATCCAGTTGTCGTAATAACCATCGTAATCGTGATTGCCAAGTACCGGATAGATTGGAATTGACTGTAATGGTTGTAAGCAACGTAGAAAGTCGTCCCATTGAGTAGGCGAAGCACCATTGCTCACCAAATCACCCAAGCCGATAGCAAAATTTGGCGAAAGCCGCTTCATATTTTGCGTAAGCTGCATAAACGTATCCCAGCCCCCTTGGCTATCGCCCCAAACTGCAAATCGAATCGAATCACTTTGCGGTAAAGTCTCAAATTTCAAAATTGAAGAAATAGCATTTTTTGTGCGAATTTGATAGTAGTAAGTCGTGTCGGTTGGTAAATTTTCGAATAAAAATCTCGGCTCCGTTAGTGGTATCCATTTGCTGAGTTTGGTTGGGTCTTCCCCGCATGCTATGTGAAGTGCCTGCTCGCTATTTACGCGAAAGCGTAGTTCGTAGGTGTGCTTGGACAGTTGTTGCACAAAGGGCGCTTGAATAAAATAATTATGCTTTCGCAAAATGTTATGCAGCGTATCAGCAGTCGCGTTTAGCGCAGTATACATTTCAGCTTCGTCCAGTTGATTGTTTGCGGCAAGCAGTGCCAATTGTCGATTTTGGTCAATTTGCTGCTGTTCTTGCTGCCACTGTTCAAAGTCATTTAAGCTCACCAAGTAAGCTCGGCGTAGCCCACCCTGCACAGCATTGTTCAGCACTCTAGTATGTAGTAAAATGGAATCCGAAGAAGCCGGAATTTCCCAAAAATACGGTTGTTTATATGCATGAAACTGCCCATCCAGATATACCTGAGCACCATCATCTGCATGAACGATTAGTAGGTGCGTTTCTTTCAATTGCAACTGACATTGGTACCAAAGTGGTGTGTTGGGATGAAGCACTCGATGTGGCGTCTGCACCAGCTGATCGGCAGGAATAAGAGGCGGAGTAGCACGTTGACCTTCTTGAGGTTGGCCTTTTTGGTATTTCCAAGTATTGAGGGCTATACGACTGTTTAGCGGAGCTGGCTTTCGCCAAAATTGTTGCCAAACTTGCTTTTGCAAACCGCTAAGTTGAGTAGTGTCCGGATAAGAAAGTGTACTTATGATCGATTGCGACCAAAGCATGGAAGGAAACAGACAAAGGAAAAGGAACAGGTTACGCATGGGCAAAAAAAGTGCCGGGTAGCGTGCTATTTCCCGAAAGGGTGAAACACTGCTACCCGACTATTTTAAAATGGTCTAAGCTGTTATTTTATGGGGATGGG
>JALEHC010000367.1 GCA_022763215.1 Saprospiraceae bacterium | reverse complement strand
TTAGTCATTTGAAGTGCAATCCAATCTTGCTTTTGTTCTCGGCTTTTGAAAATAAACCCTGCTTTTTCTGCTTCGGTTTTCACCAAATGCTCATCTTCTTGCAAGATTCCCGAAAACAGGATGTGCCCCTCTGTCTGCAACCTCAAATATAACGCAGGCAACGATTCCAGTATTACATTGCGATTGATATTCGCTAAAATGACATCGTATTCTTCTTCCGGAATTAGGCTTATGTCTCCATGCAGCACCTCTACATTGTCTACACCGTTATTTTTGGTATTTTCCAAAGTGTTGAGGTAAGCTTCTTCTTCTATGTCGTTGGCAATGATCCGGCTTGCGCCTAAATGACTAGCCAAAACGGCCAAAATACCCGTACCCGTGCCATAATCGAAGACCGATGCTCCTTGAAATGGTAATGCCTCCATCAATTTGATCATCATATAAGTCGTAGCATGGTGGCCGGTACCAAAAGCCATTTTAGGATTGATAACCAAATCGAAGCGAACCGCTTCGAAAGGAGGATGAAAATCTGCGCGAATACCACAAAAAGAACCGACTTGTATCGGTTGAAAATTAGATTCCCAAAGCGCATTCCAATTTTGTTCCGGCATGGCCTCCACCTGATAAGTTACATCAAACTTCTGGCAAATTTGTTGTACTTCAGATTGAAAATCAGGCGTATCAGATTCTTTAGCGACATAGCCCAACAAAGATTCCTCCGTTTCTTGAAAAGAATCGAAGTCTAGTGTACTAAATAAGCCCAACAAGATTTCCTGTTGAGCTTCTGTTGCCTTAAACGTATATACTTGATATGATTTCATATTATTTTTAGCTTTTCTGCACCACTCCTTCTTTCCGATATTTTACGGTAGCTGGTGCCAGTCCGAATGCTTCGTCCAGATAAAATTCAGGTAAAAGATGCTGAATACCGATTCTAATCATTGCCATGTGATGCACCGCATGGTCGTAGGCAAACATCAATTCACGGGCGATAGAAGAGTGAATTAAAGGGCGCCCAGCCTCTGAAGTACTGGAAAAATCAGCTCTGACCTGAATTTTTTCTTGTGGATTAATGGCTTCCAGCTTGTTTATTATTTGCCGAAAGGCTGCTGCTGCTACTTCCGGACTTTGTTCAACCGAAGGGCTTCGCTCCCTTTTTGAGAAGTCGATAATACCAACTGGGATTCCCTTAAAAACACTGGTATAAAAATCAAGAATATGACGAAAATGCTGGCCAATTGAGGTGCCGTTGAACAATGAAACAGGCTGTGCATAAATCGGCGCATCGAGTTTTTCAAGCAACTCACAAATTTGGCTGCACATATGCCTTGTACCTTCTTTACAATTCATAAAAACCAATGGTTTTAAGGATTCAAAATTAGAGAACTACCTAATTAGTAAATTTCTTTTCTTGCAGCCTTCAAAGTATTCATTAAAAGTGAAGTCACTGTCAATTGACCGACACCTCCAGGCACTGGGGTAATATAACTCGCTTTGGGCGAAACGCCATCAAAGTCCACATCTCCTTTCAAGCGGTAGCCACGTTTCGCAGTCGGATCATCTACGCGATTGATTCCTACATCGATCACTACAACGCCCTCTTTGACCATATCAGCGGTGACAAAATCCGCACGACCGATAGCAGCTACGAGGATATCCGCTCTTTTGACGTGCGCAGCAAGGTCTTTGGTTCTGCTGTGGCAAATAGTAACGGTGGCATTACCGGGATAAGCTTTTTGCGCAAGCAAAATAGACATGGGCATACCGACGATATTACTTCGGCCGATGACAACCACCTCTTTACCTTCTGTTGTTATTTCGTATCGGCGTAGCATTTCGAGTATGCCAGAAGGAGTGGCAGGTAAATAAGCAGGCATGCCCTGCGACATTCGACCAAAGTTGACGGGGTGAAAACCGTCGACATCTTTACGTGGATCGATGGCCAGGGTAATCGCTTCTTCATCGAGATGATCAGGTAAAGGCAACTGCACAATGAAGCCATCAATATCTGCATTCTTATTGAGTTCATCCACAATCTGGAGGACTTCTTCCTGAGTGATATCAGCTGGTCGTCGCACCAATGTAGACTGAAAACCTACTTGTTCGCAAGAGCGGACCTTATTGCGCACATACACTTGGCTGGCAGGATCTTCTCCGATAAGGACAGCCGCCAGGTGAGGTGCTTTTTGGCCATCATTGGTCATTTGCTGAACAGCTTCTGCAATTTCGGCCTTAATGTCTTTGGCCAGTTTTTTCCCGTCTAATAAATTCATTTTTATGAAAGTGTTTTTTATTTGTGTTAAAGTTACACGAAGTTCGTAAAGATATTATTTCCGAATAGTAAAAAAGACAGTAGTTCCCTTTTCAAGTTCAGATTCGATTCGAATAGTTCCGTGGTATAGGTGGACGACTTTTTTGCAGATGGCCAGGCCAATACCCGTGCCTTGGAAGGCGCTTTGATGGTGTAACCTAGAAAACATTTCAAAAACCTGTTGTTGATGTTTGGGATCAATACCTATACCATTGTCTTTTACCTGAAACTCAAAGTAATCTGTGGTTTCAAATACTTTTATCCAAACCTGAGGCAAGGCTGCTTTATTGTATTTGAGTCCATTTTCGATTAAGTTAAAAAAAAGCTGAAAAAATAAGGATGGATTTCCAGTCAGTACGGGCATTTGATCGAATTGAATCTTAATTGGTTGCTCGTATTTTATTTGTAGGCTTTCGGTAATTTGTTCAAGCGTATCATTGAGATTGACGTTTGTATTTTCCAGTTCTTTTTTCTTGTTAAGGGTCGAAAACTCAAGTACTTCCTTAATCAGGGTGTTCATTTGGAGCGTACCATCTGATACAAAGCGTAGATATTTATTCAGTTTTTTATTTTGAAGTGGTTGTATTTCCCGATCAATCAGATTGATAAAACTATTGATAGCCCGAAGCGGGCCTTTCAGGTCGTGGGAAGCGATGTAGGCGAAGCGTTCGAGTTCTTGGTTGGA
>JALEHC010000366.1 GCA_022763215.1 Saprospiraceae bacterium | reverse complement strand
CTCCATCAAGCACATTATGATGGTACCAAAAAAGATATGAGTTCCACCGGTCAGTTCGAATATACAGACCATGAGACGATTACCTGTACGTTTGGAACACTAAAGATGAGAGGAAAAGTGCTGGGAGAAGATGGAAGGTTCATCGCGTTTTCGGTGATGCATCCCCAGCAAAAGTATCCGATTTCGGAAGTATATGAGCTAAAAGAAGTATAGCCTTGAACTGATTAAAAATGCATCATCCTGAGAAGTTTGTTCCCAAAATGATGCATCATTTTCTTATCTGCGGGTTGTTACCTGAAAGCCGCCTTGCTTTTCTCCCAAGCCAGATAAAGAGTAGGTGAAACTCAGCATAACATACCGACCAAGCGCTGCAAAACGCTCGTCCAATACGAAGTTGTTATCTGCAATTCGGTTTACACCGACATTCTGGTTAAGGATGTCAAAAGCAGAAAGCTTGAGTTGTCCTCGCTGATTTTTGAGAAATGTTTTGGCAATATATGCCTTCCAGATTGGCACTTCCTGACGGTCATTAAAGCCATCATTGTCATAAATCATATAGTCCATCGAAGTGGAAATTTCCCAGTCTCCTTTTAACTTAAGAATAAAGTCTGCATAATATTGCTGATTAATAAATTGCCGATCGAGATCACTATTGATAGAGTAGGAGGTCGTATTATAAGTCCATTTGCTACCTAGCGCTATGTCAATCATCTCCTTTTTGCGGTTTTCCAGACTTAAATCAAGAGATCCAATAATGCGTTCTGTATTGTTATCCAAATCATTGATTCTGGCAATTCCTCGGTTGTAATTGATATCGGTCTTGATGTTGATTTTACTTTTCATAAAACGAAGTGGCGTTCCGAAATTAGCATAACTATTTACCCGCCAAGCATCTTTTACATTAATCGGTTGAATGGTTTGGCGGAATAATTCATCGACACTTCGAGCATTAATAATCGGGTCTTGTGTATAGCTCACATCCAAAAATGTGAAGAAATTAGTATACGTAAATTGGTCAAAGACCATAAAATTCACATTTAAAGAATGTTGAAATGATGGCTTTAGTTCAGGATTTCCGATATACAGATTCAGTGGGTTACTATTGTCAACGACTGGTTGCAATTGCTGCACACTAGGCTCCTGGATATTCGTTCGGTAGTTGATTCGGATATTTTTACTGGTTGAAAAATTATAATTCCAACTCGCTCCTGGCAACAAAAACAAGAAGGATCGATCAATGCTTGATTCCTGAGAAAGGACTCTACCTTTTAGCTGAGACTGCTGAAGTCCAAGACTGACATTCCAGTTGCTGTTTTTGCGGTTACGCTGATAATTGACTTTAGCCAGATGGTACAGATAGTCGCGCTGGAACTGATTACTCAGAGCCGGCAAGAACGTTGCTGGAAGTCGACGCTGATCAAAAAAGTTTTTAATAGCTTCATTGTCATAGTTTTTATGCCGATAGCTCAGTTCGAGATATTGTCCTTTGCCAATTGGCTCCGTATACGCTAGCTCCCCTTCATAGTCTAATTGATCTTGGTCACTAATTTGCTGTTGGAGCAGGGTATCTGTCTGGCTTTCGCCAAATCGGTTGAGTGCGTCCAGTAGTCCAGTTCCTTGAGACGTATTTCCCGCAAGGGTGGCCGCTGCAACGAGTGTCCTGCCATTATTGCCTAGTTTTTTGCGATAAATTGCATTGGCATTAAAATTTAGGCGATTACCTTCTGAGTCGTATTGCTGAATTTGTTCATTTTCAAGGTTTTGATCCAGAAAAGTAGCCGTCTGGTTCATCTGTGCCATGGTGTTGCTATTCCAACCTATGAATGACTTGAATTTGATATTTTGAGTCGTATCGATAACATGATCCAGATTCAAATTGAGGCGGTGATTGTAGTTGATGGTTTGTTGACGGCTCAATTCTTCCGACAAAAAGCCAAATTCAGCGGTAATGTTTTCTCGAAATGCTGTACGGTCAAGTACATTGTCCATTCGACTGAAAAAATAGCTACTGCTGAGTTTGGTGTTTTTGCTAAAGTCATAGTTAAAATTGAGTCCCAGTGCGCCAGTGTTGGTGATGCCATTTTGGCCACCTAAATTGATGGGCAGCGACATATCGTTTTCATCAAACGACAATCGCAAAACGCCACCACCACTGCCAAGTAGACTTTGCAAGCCTCCCATAAAGTCGATATAATCACTTACTGAAAACCCTTGTTCGTTTACGTTGTTGAGCATACCGATCCCAGAAAGCTGCATCTTTTCACTAAAATGATTGATATTTCCTTTGGCTTCATAGCGGTCATCGGTACCATATCCAGCAGTTACTTTTCCGAAATAACCATTCTTTTTATCCTCTTTAAGTTCTAAATTGATTGTTTTTTGGCGTACGCCATCGTCAATACCAGAGAACTCTGCCTTGTCTGATTTTTTATCGTACACTTCTACTTTATCAATCGCATCGGCGGGTAGATTTTTGGTAGCAATTTTAGGATCATTTCCGAAAAACTCTTTGCCATCTACGAGTACTTTGTCTACGGTTTCGCCTTGAGCGCGGATATTGCCGTCTCGGTCAACTTCCATTCCAGGCATTTTCTTGAGCAATTCTTCCACTGCTGCGTTGGGAGAAGTCGAAAAGGCTTTTGCATCGTATACGATGGTGTCATTTTGTATTTGAATGGGGATGCGCTCGGCTTCGACCAGTACTTGATCTAGCTCAGCTACAGCCGGTTGCAACTGAATGCGGGGCAGCCGTAGCAGTTCTTGCTTGCCATTGAGCTGTATCGGGAGGTATTGATTTTTGTAGCCTACGTAGGTGCTTTGCAGCAAATAGTTACCAGGTGCCGTTGGCGGCAAATCAAACTGTCCGTTAGGCTCCGTAATCGCAAAGTGTACAAGTACGGAGTCTGTTGCTTGTAGCAGCATAATCGTTGCTCCGGGTAATGTCTGATCTGTAGAGTCGACAACTATGCCTTGTATGCGGGTGTCTTGGGCTTTCGCCAAATGCGATACGATCAACAAGGCGAAGACGAGGATATAGGGAGTTAGTAATTTCATGTGGTGATTTCTTTTGAAAAAGGAAGACGGCCCTGCGGGCCGCCCCCGGTCGAGTGATTTATGAATTATAAGCACATTAATTTTTCTAGTTTCTCATTCTTATACGGATGGTATTTCCACCATTGAGTTCTTCCATTTCTTTTGTTTTTTCTTCTATCAGGGCTTCGTATTCTTCGCGGCTCATCTTTTTGCCTTTAGATGGTTTTTCAATGATGCCTTCCTCAACTGATTTTAGATCAATTTGCTGAGCGACAAGGTGTCTGCGGCCATCATCTTGGTCGAGTTCGAGTATCATACCCGGAAGTTTATGGTAAGTACCGGGGCCATTGCTTACTGGGATTTGTGGTGTAAACCAGGCAATTACAGTTTCGCTAGTATCTTGTAATACGGCTTTGATACAGTTGTAATTGAGTATTTGCTTTTGTTCGCCGGTAATTTTCCAGTCGCGTTGAGGAATTTCTTCTTCGATTCGAAATTTTCGGCCAAAGGTTTCTTGTTGAATGGTTTGGTCGGCTTTCGCCAAATTCTTATAAACCGTATACTGTGGCCGTTGAATGGTCATTCGAATACTGCCATCTTCTGATTCCGAATTGTAAGATTGGTTGGTTTCCATTTCGAAAGAAGTATAGATGGATTCGTCTGCTGTAAAAGTGAGTTTTTGAAAAGATTTCTGCTCTTTGGGCAAGTATTGAGCAAATTCTGAAGCAGCAGCAGCCTTATTAAGTCTAAATTGAATCGTCTCCTGATAAATGACTTCTCCTTCTGATTTTTGCGCAAGCAAGAAAAAAGGAAAGCTGAGCACAAGAGCAAGTAGCGTAATCTTTTTCATATCGTTTTTTTTTGATTTAAGTAGTTAGACGGAATTATGAAGAAGTGAGATTTTCTAATGATAAATTTCACTTGTTGATATCTTTGATCCGTTGATTACAAATGTATAGGCTAAAACAGGGCGCAGGGTTAATCAACCTATATTTAATGTTAATTAAGGTTAATGAAACAGGCATGTGGCTGGTTTTCAGCTTATTTTGT
>JALEHC010000365.1 GCA_022763215.1 Saprospiraceae bacterium | reverse complement strand
TTTTAAATCGTTTTTTATATCACATCAATCAAATAAAACTGGCAAGATTGGTCGTTTCTTTCTTATATTGAAACAAATCGTACAACATGCACAACTTATCCGATACCATCAAACAAGCGAAAGAGCTTATCGCTAAAAGCAGAATTCAGGAATCGATCGACCTGATGAAACAGGCACTTCAAGACCATCCTTCCGCTACGGAGCTTCAAGGGTACGAAGCAAGTTTTACTACCCTCGAACGCGAAAACCGCATGGGTATTCTTTCTTATGAACAAGCTAATATGCGGCGTAGTCAAGTGGTAAATTCTCTACTTTCGTTTTATTCGGAATTGGCCAAAGAAAAACCAGAAACTAAAAACGCCAAAAATGCTAATGAACAAACCACCACGGAATCAAGAACCATCTCCAACAGCAAAAATGCCATTCAGGCTAACCATATCCATGTAGGTGGTAACCTGATTATTGGCGATTCTTCGAATACCAGAAATATCAGCCAAGGCGACAAATCCATCTATATCGAAAAAAATGACGGCCCTATTAATATTGACTAACCTATGTCCAAAAAACCACTAGTCCAACAAGGCAACAAGTCCATCTATATCGAAGAGAATACTGGCAAAATAGAAATCCACACCCCCACAGGAGTAGAAATCATCAATGCCTTTAATCCGCTCGAACTCGAAAAACTTAAAGCGGACTTCAAAGATCGCTTTGAAGAAATATTGGGCTTGCTCAGAGGGCAACTAAACCACCGCATTATCCGGCACCACCTCACCAGTATGCCTTTTATGTTGGATGATTTTATTGGTCGCCAACAAGAGCTCAAAAAAATAGAACAAAGCCTTTTTTCCGAAACAGGCAACATCCTCTTGCTTGTCAATGGCCGTGGCGGCGTGGGCAAAACCACACTGGCCGCACGCTACTACTACAAAAATCATCACAAGTACGCCCATGTGGCCTGGGTGCTCAGCGAGCGCAGTATCACGGATGCTATCCTGAATCTGGCTTTTCCGCTTCAAGCAAAAGAAGTGCTCCAACTTCCGCGAAAGCAAGCCTTACAGGAAATCCTTCGACGCATGGCCGAATTGCCCAAACCTTGCTTGCTGGTCATCGACAATGCCAATGAACTCGAAGACTTACAAACTAGCTACGAGAGCTTACGCAAATGCCCCAATTTCCACCTCCTGCTCACGACGCGTATCCGCAAATTCACGGGTGCCAAGATGCACGAAATTAAAGGACTGCCCTACTCGCAAGCTTTGAAGCTTTTTGAAAGACACTATCAGGAACTCCATTCGGAAGAACAAAAAATCTTCAAAGGTATTCACCAAGCCATCAACCACAATACCCTGATCGTAGAAATACTGGCCAAAAACCTGGCCACCGTCAATGAATATGACGATAGCTACCAACTCAAAGACCTACTCCACGATCTCCAAAATAGAGGGCTTTTGGCTTTACGCCAAACCGAACACATCGCCCTCCACTATCACGAATACCAACGCACCAAACCAGAGGACATCATCTACCAAATGTACGAGCTGAGTCCACTGCAAGCGGGCGAAAAAGCCCTGCTTTCGGTCTTCGCGGTCTTACCACCAGAAGGCATCGCACTACAACAACTACAAGACTTACTACCTTCTTTTGAAGACCTCAAGAACCACCTTCGCCAGCTCGACCACAAAGGCTGGATTGAGTTTTCTAAAGAAGATAAAAAATTTAAATGCAGTCCGGTCATACAAGAAGTCGTCCGAAAACGCAATGATGCCCGCTTACTAGAAGATATCGCAGAACTGCTCAAAAGCTTGAATACAAAGCTCCGTAATGATGGTACATTTCTCACCGGTTCCTCCTACGAGGAGGCAGCCCTTCTCTCGCAATATGGGGGATCTATCCTATTGGTTCCGGCTAAGAACAATACCGCATTAAAGCTCTTATCTGAAAGATTAGGCACTTACTACCGCAATGTCGGCCAACTGGAAAAGGCCCTGCACTATTTTCAGGCATATCAACAAAGAAGCAAAGCGCTCCTTCAACAGCAAGCAGATAATGAATCGCATAAAAATAATCTGGCCATTTCCTTCGCAAGAATTGGAGCAATTTACACAAACATGGGCCAGCTTCATGAAGCACTGCAAGCCTTTGAGCAATATCAAAAACTTCAAGAAGCATTACATCATGACTTTCCGGAAAATGAAACCTTCAAAAACGGTCTCGCCATTGCTTTTTCCAAACTCGGTGACACACACACCACTCTAGGAAATCTGAACAAGGCTTTAGCGTTCTTTGAAAAAGATGCTCAATTGACGCAAGAATTATACGACGACTTCCCTCAAAATGTCAACTTCAAACACGAGCTCGCCATTGCTTTTGAAAGACTCGGTCAAACACACACCGCTCTAGGTAACTTAGACAAGGCTTTAGCGTTCTTTGAAAAAGAAACAGTACTGTTTGAACAACTGTACGAAGACTTTCCTCAAAATGTCCATTTCAAAAATGGACTCGCAGTTAGTTACTTTAAATTAGGAGCGTTTTATCGTGATCATCAAAAAGATGTTCAAGCAGCGAAGTCTTATTTTGTCAAGGCTCGGCAACACTGGGTAGGACTTACCCAGCTTGCTCCCCAATATGCTCAATTCCAGAAATTTCTAGGCATTGTTAATGACACACTTGATCGCCTTTCCTAAAAAGGCTCAAAGCCCAAAATGATATTAAACCGCCCATTATTTTGTAGGGATAATGGCCCTGGCTTGTCAAAGCCGATGCCGTAGTCAAAGCCCAGTGTGCCAAACATAGGTAGGTGTACCCGCAAGCCCAGTCCGACTGATTTCTTCAGATCAAACGGCTGTAGTTGCTCCAAACTTCCCCAGCTATTGCCGGCTTCTGCGAAAGCAGTCGCCCAGATGGTTGCATTGGGGTTGAAAGAGATGGGGTAGCGTAGCTCGGCCGTGTATTTTG
>JALEHC010000048.1 GCA_022763215.1 Saprospiraceae bacterium | reverse complement strand
TGCGTTGAGTTCCAGCAAATACTCAAACAACTTGTATAATATTTGATTATGTTTTTTCACCAACATGTTGATATTCCTGAAAAAGAAATTGTTCCGGGCTTTTATGCCAAATTTATTCATACGGATCAAATGACGCTTGCTCTAGTACGAATTGAAAAAGGAAGTCGTTTACCGGAACATCATCATGTCCACGAACAGATAACCAATATTCTGGAAGGAGAATTGGAAATGAATATCAATGGAGAAATAAAGAGCTGTAAACCTGGCACTTCTGTTGAAATCCCATCCAATACACCACATTCGGCAGTGGCAAAAACTGATTGTTTGGTAATGGATGTCTTTTCTCCGGTCAGAGAAGATTACAAAGCACTTTAATTATTTCTGGCTTCAAAGGTAGAGGTATTGTCAAAATCGCGGAAATCAACTGAGGTTACTCCAGATACGCCAGACTCATTGTACACCCCGTAAATCGTATCCACTGCTGCCATCGTAAGCTTATTGTGAGTAACAATAATGAACTGCGAATCTTTCGAGAACTTCTTAATGATGCGGTTGAATTTCATAATATTGGCATCGTCCAAGGGGGCATCAACTTCATCAAAAATACAGAAAGGAGCTGGCTTTAGCAGATAAAGTGCAAAAAGCAAAGCCGTTGCTGTAAGCGTTTTTTCACCACCCGACAACTGACTAATTGTTTGAGGCCGTTTCCCTTTTGGTTTAGCAACGATTTCAATTTTGGATTCCAGTGGATTTTCGGGTTCAAGCAGGATCAAATCACAGTTATCTTCCTCTGAAAATAAGCTTCGGAATACTTCAATAAAGTAAATCCTGGCTTTTTCAAAAGCATTTAAAAACTGATTGGTTGCCGTTTCTTCAATCTCTCCAATCGTTTCAATAAGTGATTCCTTAGCAGCAATAATATCATCGCGTTGTTTGGTGATACTTTCATGCCTTTCTTTCATCTCGTCGTAAGCTTCAACCGCCATTGGGTTGATTTCGCCATAGTTGTCGAGTCGGCTCCTTAATCTATCTACCTTATGCTCGAGGTCGATATCGTTATATTGTTCATCTGGCTCCTGATTGATGATATCATTTACGCCGATATTGAACTCAATCTTCAAGCGTTGACCAACAGAAGTGATTTTAAATTTAACATCACTGAATTTTTCCTTCAGGTTGTTGATGAGAATTTGGGCATCTTGTCGTGAGCGGTTAGCACGACGAAGTTGATCTTCAATTTCATTGATTTGTCCACGAGCCTTAAAGTAGGTTTGTTCTGCTTCTGTAAGGAGCGATGTTCTTGATTTTCGGTCTTCGTAAGCTTCTAATAGTTCTTTTTCCAATCGGTCGATATCATCTTGGACTTTCGTCAAATCTTGTTCTGCCTGTTGGAAATTTCGCTTATCATTTTCCAGATTATTGCGAGTTTCATCCAATTGTTTTTCGCGGAAGCTCAGCTCGCGTTGCAGTGAGTTCACTTTGTTTTGCTGACGAATAAACTCAATATTTTTCTCATTGAATTTGGCGGAAGCCTCACTCAATTGCTCGGCTATTTGACGATAAGAGCCATCTGTATTTGAAATTTTCTCTTTCGCCTGTACAAGCTCAATATTTTGTTCGCTCAACTGTAATTGAATCTGCTGGTTGGCAGCTTCTAATTCTTCAATACGTTTGAGGGTTTGTTGTTTTTTATTGTTGGCTTCGGTCAGATAGGTCTGGAAGTTCTCCATCTTGGTGAGGAAAGAAACCTTTTCTCTGGAGAGTCGATTAATTTCGTTTTGAACAATTTCGATTTCTCGGCTCGCCTTCTTCTGACGTAATTGGTCGATTTTGTTTTTCAGATTGAAAAATGCAGTTGAAAGTTTATTTTCCTCAGATTCAGCTTTTTGAATCTGTGTTTCCAACATTTCAAGATTCTTTTTACGACCAATTTTTTTACCCTCAAAAAGACCTATAGAACCACCCGAAACACTATATTTTTTCTGAATAAAACGGCCACTCTGCGAAAGCAGTACAATGTCAGACTCAGGTAGATTAGCTGGTAGTTCTTCTTTATCAGTGATCAGTACATTTTCCAATAAAAAGCTACATAAATTGTGATAAACCGTTTCTACTTCGATCACATCAATGGCTTGCTTAGCATTGGGTACCATAGCCAGTGGCGGTGTATAATCCTTAAAGGCATCCAATAAGAAAAAATTGGCTTTCCCCTTTTGGCTACGCCCAAGTATACTGATTGCCTGATAAGCTTCCTCTTTATTCTGAACGACATAATAATTGAGATAAGGCTCAAGATAATTTTCTACAGCCACCCGATATTCTTCTTTCACATAAATCAAATCAGATAGTAGCGGAGCTTCTTTATCCCAGTTTTTCTTATTGCTCAAAAAACGAATCGATTCTGGAAAACCTTCCAGGTTTTCAATCATGCTCTGGGTCAGTTTGTATTCATTGCGCTTGGCATCGAGTTGACGATTGACCTTCGAGCGTTTGTTATTTAGCTCATCGAGCTGTTTGAGCGCTGTTTCAAGTTCTTCTTTTCGCTTATTTTCTTTTTGCTGAATTTCTTCGAGTACAGCTTGTTTACTTTTTTCCTGTTCGACTAGTTTGTTTAAGGAAACATCCAACTGTTGAATTTCGCCTTGCCTTTGCTGCGTCGCTTTTTCGTCTCGGCTGATTTCTTGGCGAGCATTTTCAATTTGATTGGTATTGATGGCCCGAGTCTTTTCCAGCTCGAAAACGGCTCGTTCAATTTTTTGTTGACTTTGAACGATTTCATCAAGGTTAGCTTTCATATTGCCGTGAGCCTCCTTGATTTTTTTCATTTTGTCTTCCGACTGGTCAAGTTCATCCTCCAAGCGACCCTCAATGCGCTTTTCATTGTTGAGTTCGGAACGGTAATATTCAATATCTTCAGAAAGCTGAGCAATTCGACTGCCTGCCTGTTGGTTTTGGCTTTTTAGCTTTTCGATATTTTGTAAGACAAATTGCTGTTTTTGTTCCAGCATTCGTTTGTCATTCTCTTTACCACGAATTCGGCCAACGAGGCTATTCAGATCGCGTTGTCGCTCAGAAAGTGCTTTTTCCTTGTCGAGGTTTGCCTTCTTCTCAGCTTCTAATGCCGCTTCGTACTTTCGTGCATCAATTTCGTGTTGACGGTATTTGTCTTGCTCCTCGTTAATCTGTTTCTCTAGCTGTTTGTGCCGACCTTTCAGATCCGAAATTCGTCGCACGGCCAGTTCTACACTAAGGGTTTTATATTGTTCCTTGAGTTCGAAATATTTTTTAGTTCTTTTAGCCTGTTTTTCGAGTACTTTCAAGTTGTTATCAATCTCAAATAACAAATCCTCCACACGGTCAAGGTCCTCAGAAGTGCTTTTTAGTTTGTTGAGCGTTTCTCGTTTACGAACTTTATATTTTGAAATTCCGGCTGCTTGCTCAAACATCCTTCGTCGCGAATTATCTTTATCCGCCAGGATATCATCGACCATTCCCAAGGCAATAATCGCATAAGAATTAGAGCCTATACCCGTATCAAGAAAAAGAGAGGTAATATCTTTTAGCCGGCAGGCAACGCCATTCAATTGGTATTCACTTTCACCGCTTCGGTAAAGCATTCGGGTGATGGTGACGGTTTGATATTCGGTAGGAAGAATATTTTTGGTGTTGTCAAACGTAAGTGCTACGCTGGCTACGCCACCTGGTTTACGAGATTTGGTACCATTAAAAATTACGCTAGACATAGTGTCGAGTCGCAGTTCACGGCTTTTTTGCTCACCTAGTACCCAGCGAATAGCATCTACCACATTAGACTTGCCAGATCCATTAGGACCAACAATACCAATGACATCTTCATTGAAGTTGATAATCGTCTCATTCGCGAAACTCTTAAAGCCTTTTATGGTAAGCTGTTTCAATCTCATAGCCCACAAAAATAGGAAAAACCGATGCCCTTATCCTATCTGCCCCTTCTTTTTTTTACACATACCAAGCTTTGCTTTCCACAGCTTTCGCTAAATCAAGTGGATAAACTTGTGGATAACTAGGTTAAAATTGTTAATTAACTGATAAACTGTCAATTAGAAAGGCTTTTGCATCTTTAGCTGTTGCTAAAGGAATTTCTTCCATCGGGATATGGCCCGCATTTTCATAGATTATTGCCTTTGCATTGGGTATCGCTTTCGCGAAATGTGCCGCATGTTCTACTGGTATCCATTGGTCGTGCTTTCCCCACTGAATAAGCGTTGGTGCTTGTATATTTCGCAAAAGACTGGTGTCTGCTTTACTGAGTGATCGCTGGCGATCGACAAAAGCTTGTCGGTTGCCTTCCCGCAATCCCAATTGATAATATCGGTCAAGTACCTTTTGTTTGATTTTCGAGGAATCGTAATAAACTTCTTTCAGTGATTTTTCAAATAAAGACTTGGGCGTGAAGAATAATAGGAGAGGGCTTGTCCAAGAATTTCGCGCAAGCCGCATCGCCAAAGGCGCTGGCTTGTTAGTTGGAATACCACTAGGATCGAGAAGAATCAATCTTTCAACTTGTTGAGGATACTGTGCTGCATAATTCCAAGCAATCAAGCCGCCCAGAGAATTTCCCGCAAGGGAAAAAGAATCGAGCTGTAATTGATTCGTAAACTGCTGCAAAAAACGAAGATAAGACTCCACCGAATAATCATTTCCCGTAAAGGGGCCGGTCAACCCAAATGCTGGCAAATCCATACTAATGACCCGAAAATCCTGCTCAAGCAATGTCGTCCATTCTTCCCAGGTGTGCAGAGATGCAGCTGTGCCATGAAGCAATACCAAATCCGGTCCTTCGCCACGTATGCGATAATGTACCGGAATGCCTTCTACTTTCATGAACTGGCTGTCAGAATAAGCATAAGCTGATTTTAATACCTCTACGGAAATATCCGGTGTATGCAAAAAATAGAAAAGGAAAATAAATATAGTAACGACAAGGCCCGCTATTTTAATGGATTTCCTCAAACTTATGGATTTATTCGATCTGCAAAATTTGGACTAGTTCGGGAATCGTGTCGCTCTAAATATTCATTCAAGAGCACTTTTTGTTCTTCCTTCGGGAAGGGATTATTGGCATCGTACCATCCCTTATTTTGCCGTTGGCGGTAGGCTTCATAAAGGGTAACGGCACAAGCAACGGATATATTCAGGCTTTCTGCCATACCTACCTGTGGAACCAGGAAATTGCCGTCGATATAAGGTTGTACATATTCTGAAAGGCCATCTCTTTCATTGCCAAAGAGCAAAGCGACAGAAGCGGTCAAATCGAGTTCGAAAACAGATTTGGAAGACGCACCCAACTGAGTACCCCACACCGTCTGGTATTTTTGACGAACGTGGCCGAAACACAGTTCCGGGTCCGTATAAAAATGTACATCAACCCATTTTCGCGTACCACCAGATGATTTTTTCCCCAGCTGAAGTTTGTCTCTGAGCAAACCCTCTTCCGTGATCAAGACAAAAATTTCATGAATACCCACAGAATCACAAGAGCGCAATACCGCTCCAATGTTGTGCATATCATGGACATTTTCCAAGACGACCGTCAAATTGGTTTGACGGGCGGCAACGACTCGCTCAAATTTCTTTTTTCTTTCTGGATTAATGTGCAATACGCCTAGTTTTGTAACTGGAATTGATAGTCGCTAAACTTGAGAATATTCAAGTACTTATTCTCAAAGTGATCTACTGGTCTGTTTTCCATGCCAGTGGTTCCGGGCATGACCACCTTCCCAAACTGAAAACGCGTGTGCAAATAACGTTCTTCCTCCTGATCTAAAGAGTACTGAAATTTGGTGCCATACTTCTGTAGCATACGCCCAGCAAACAGTACAATATCATAGCCGAGGTAAGCTTGATCTGTAGGCAAGGCACCATACCGATCATAATATCTACGCTTAAAAAACTGAATTTCGTTTGCATAAGGATCAATGTAAGTATCGCTACTAACATGCACATTCAGCCGTTCGAAATAGTCATAATCCACTCTTTCATACTGCATCCATTGTGGCATTCCATATACCACCACAAAATTGGAAGGGGTTTTACTTACTTCCAGCTTTCGCAGAAACGAATACACAAAACTTTCATTAGAGAAAGAAGGCAGAATAAAGACCGTGGTATCTTGTAGTTCAAGAAAAGGAAGCAAATCTATATTGGCCAAATCGAGGCTTTGGACATTAATTTTCAACTCTTCAAAAGGAGGAACACCCATACCTTTTTCAAGGATTAGTGCATCCTGAAAGAATTTAAGGCGTTCTACCTCATCTTGCTTATCGCGACAAACCAGAACAACTTGGCTTGGATCATACTTATTGAGGGCATCCTTAGTTATAGCTTCGCAGTGAGACTGCAAAGTTGGACTAACCTGAATATAATTCGGATTGGAATTTGATAAATCATCCGTTGCGGAATATGGGGAAATGAAGGTTACATCTTCGCGCTTAGCATAATCGGCTACCATCCGAACATTATTTCGCTGATAAGGGCCGATAATTAAATGAGCCGCGGCAATGTCTTCATTTGAACGAAGCAGATCGCGAACAACGGCGTCATCTGCTTTACTATCCAAAACACTGACATTGAGTTTGATTCCTTCGTCACTAAGTTCGTCAAAAGCCATTTTCGCTCCGGCATAAAAGTTGAGCGCATATTGACTTTTTGGGAAAATCTCTGTGGCAGAAACATCATAGCGATGACTGAAGAAAGGCAGAATCAGGGAAATGTTGTAAGATGTCAAAATTTCCGATCCATAGTTATCGATTCGAATCACTTCCGGAGTATTCGAATTATCTGTGAAACCATCACTTTCAGAAGTGATTGGCGGATAAGAATCCGCCGGCAAATCTTTCCAGATGATGGTATCCATCTTTTCGGAAGGTGTCTCTTCGACAATAACGTAGGTACCCGTTTCCGGATCGAATACCTTTCTGCCCTGAATCGGATCGAGATCTTTGTTTGTCTTTTTGTCTTTATCCGTTGAAGTGGTGGAATCCTGAGCAGGCTTAAATAAGGAACAACTGCTCAGGCTAAGTCCAAAGAGCAAAAAGAAAAGAAAGGTTTTACTCCCATTCAATGGTCGCAGGAGGTTTTGTACTAATGTCATAAACAACTCGGTTTATACCTTTAACGTTATTGATAATTTCACTGGAAACCGTGGCCAGAAAATCATGAGGTAGCTTGCTCCATTCAGCAGTCATTCCATCTGTAGAATTTACTGCTCGCAAGGCTACCGTCTTTTCGTAGGTTCTTTCATCGCCCATCACACCTACGGATTGAACTGGTAACAATACGGCACCGGCCTGCCAGATCTTATCGTAAAGATCGAATTTTTTTAGATTATTTATAAAGATTGCGTCTGCTTCTTGCAACAGAGCTACTTTTTCAGGGGTAATATCGCCCAAAATACGAATTCCTAATCCTGGCCCTGGAAATGGATGTCGGCCCAGAATAGCCTTCGGTACCTCTAACTCTTTTCCAACCTTCCGCACTTCATCTTTAAACAACATACGAAGAGGTTCTACAATTTTGAGCTTCAGAATTTCTGGCAATCCACCTACATTATGGTGCGATTTTATAGTAACAGAAGGGCCATGAACACTAACAGATTCAATTACATCTGGGTAAATGGTACCTTGTCCAAGCCATTTAACAGCTTGAAGCTTATGTGCTTCTTCTTCAAATACTTCTATAAATACCCGACCGATAATTTTACGTTTGCGCTCTGGGTCACTTTCTCCTTTGAGCGCATCCCAAAAACGTTGACGGGCATCAATACCAACGACATTTAAGCCTAAATCCTTATAAGAGTCCAGTACTTCTTCGTATTCATCTTTGCGAAGTAGACCATTGTCTACAAAAAAGCAAATTAGCTGGTCTCCAATAGCATGATGAAGCAAGGTAGCCGCTACCGTACTATCTACTCCACCAGACAAGCCCATTAGTACGTGTTCTTTGCCAATTTTTTCTTTTAGTTCTTCGATCATGCTTTCCGCAAATGAAGCGGGAGTCCACTCACCTTCACAGCCAGCAATGTCCACTAAAAAGTTTTTCAAAAGCGTTTTGCCATCCAAACTGTGTGCTACTTCCGGATGAAATTGAATACAATACACCGGTTGCTCAAAGGTATCTGCTTTACTTCTGAATGCAGCTACATCAATATGATCGGTTCCGGCCAAAAGCTCAAAGTTATCTGGGATTTCCATGATGGTATCCCCATGAGACATCCATACTTGAGAGCGATCAGCCATTCCTTGCAGAAATTGATCTTCTTTAAAAACACGGCTCAAACTAGCTTTACCGTACTCCCGTTTTTCTGATCTGCGAACTTCGCCACCCATGGCATTCGCAATATACTGGGCACCATAACAAACACCTAAAACTGGTTTTTTACCAATGATTTTGTCGAGCTCCACTTGTGGAGCACCGGCCTCTAGTACGGAAAACGGACTTCCTGAGAGGATGACCGCTTTGATGGAGTCATCAAGTTCCGGAATTTTATTAAAGGGAACGATTTCACTATAAATATTAAGCTCGCGAACCCTACGTGCAATAAGCTGGGTATACTGCGAACCGAAATCAAGGATTAGAATCTTTTCGTTCATTTGGATTAAATCGATCTAATTTGAAAAGCGCAAAGGTAGGGAATTATTTGTCTAGATGAATATCAAATTCTATTCGACGGTTTTTTTCTCTCCCAGCTGCATAGCGATTATCTGCAATTGGCTCTGATTCACCATAACCTTCGTAAGTCATCCGACTTTCTGATACCCCTTTGGATACCAGATAATCAAAACAGGCCTTTGCTCTTTCTTTTGAAAGTTTTTGATTATCAGAGCGACTACCAATACTGTCTGTAAATCCTTTGATCGTAAGGTGATAATCAGGGTATTTTATCAATATCGCTGCAATTTCATTCAAAATCGGAATGGATTTCTCATTGAGCAAACTTCTTCCTGAATCAAATTTTATTTGAAAAGAAGCTTTTGAAAAAATAGCCTCTTCTCGAGCACTTAATGTCGGACAACCCTCACTTTCAGGTGGCCCAGCAATTTCAGGACATAAGTCTTTACTATCTTCCACACCATCCTCATCCAAGTCAGGACAGCCTCTTGCAATAACCGAGCCAGCGAGGTTGGGGCATAGGTCTTCACTATCTTTTACCTTGTCGCCATCTCTATCTGGGCAGCCATTCAGATTCCCGGCTACCAAAGGACATTCATCTTCCTCGTCTTTTACGCCATCTCCATCCATATCTATAATCGGACAACCATCATTATTAATCGGGCCTTCAATTTCTGGGCACTGATCAAATCGATCTTGAACGCCATCTCCATCCATATCAGGGCAACCTCTAAACTGATATAGACCAGCCACCTGTGGGCAGGCATCTTCGTTATCAGGCACGCCATCGCTGTCTGTATCAGGGCAACCTCGTACTTCGTACAAACCAGCTACCATAGGACAATCATCTTCTATATCGGGTACACCGTCTTTATCCGTGTCGACGGTTGAAGGATCTGGTTCAATGCCTTTGCCGATAGCGACAAACACACCAGCACTCAGAATTAGATGGTCTCGAAGATTGTGATCAAGAGCCAATCGGTATTCACCCTTCAGATTGAGGTAAGCATGTTTGCGGAAGCGAAAATTTAGCGTAAGCCCAGCAGGAATGTAATAAAGGTAATCTTCCCAGTTTTCCATAGCTGCACCAAATCCACCAAATAGGACTGGGTAAATAAAGCCGCTTTCGCGGAAATATTTGAATTGCAGCAAAAGATCGGTTTCCATAACCTGTGTTTCCAGGGTTTTTAGTCCAGACTCGTCTAAGGGTATAAACGGCCGGGCATATTTTACCGGAAGGGAAAGATTGAGGAAATTGAATAGATGGCGTGAATATTCTAACTCAACACCACCAAAAAAATCCTCCTCACTGATCTGTTCAGATAGTGGAAACTGATAATTGGACTGAATAAAACGGGCAGATACCCCATTTTTTGCTCCTCGATATTGAGCATGAGCCGTACCGGCACTGCAAAACATCGCAAATAGAACAAAAGAGGACAGATAAATAAGCTGTCTCATGTATGTTGCAAGGTTGTGATTGCGTTTGTTTGTCTAAAATTAATACGATCTTAGCGTTATCCATAATGGATAAGGGCAAAAGTGCAGATAGGGATGTATGCTTGATTAATTTTCTAAAGGGAGGTACAACACGATTACTGGCAATATAACCTTTTTTATTCTAAAAGTCCACGTCCTTCTTTATTGATTTTCCCTTCTTTGTTTAATTTTTTCATCAAACGATCCAAAATACCATTGATAAAGTCTTTGCTTTTATCGGTACTGTATAGTTTTGAAATTTCGACAAACTCGTTTAGCGTAACTTTAGTCGGGATAGTTGGGAAAGAAATCAACTCACAAAGTGCCATCTTCAATAAAATCATATCAATGACAGCCACTCGGTCAGCGTCCCAGTTTTTTAAGGTCGGCTCAATAATACTCAACAATTCTTCATCCTGACGAATAACCATATCAAACAAGGACTCGCCAAAGTCTTCGATGGTTTCGGAAGCCGGGCGATAATTATCGATAAAGTTATGATCAGTCGGAAGTGCTTTAATCGTTTTTTTCATGGCACCAATAATAAGAGATTTGTCGTCCACCCATACGGAGTAACGATCTTCCATCATATCATTGAAAGTCTCATTAGTGGTACAAAATTTATATAGCTTCAAAAGAATATTGCGGTGATCTTCTACTTGTGGTTCTGTATTTTCCAAGTATGCTTTGTAATCATCGGTTTTGGCAAATTCAGAATACAACAAGCGAATATTATCCTTGTCAAAAGAATGCTCAAACTTGTAGTGTTTGAAAAGTCGCTGAATATTCTCGTCCAGCTGAATAGATTCAATAAGTGTATTCTGAAATAATTTAGGACGGAAAGTTTTGTCTTTTTCAGTAGGGCGGAGCTTTGATTTCTTCTTTTCTGCATCGCGCTCGGCATAACGGGTAATCTGAACAAACACATACAAGCTGAACAGATATAATTCGAATGATTTTTGTACGCTTTGCTGATAACGTGCTTTTGCGTCGCGGGTAGCGAGTTTTCCATCTCTATTCATAGAATAAAGCAATTGCATTACCTTTATGCGTACGTTTCTTCTGCTCAACATGATTTCAAAGACTACTTTTGGTTTGTTCTAATGAACGTTTCTTGTTCTGGTGTATTATACTTCCACAAAGAAAAAGGAATTCTCGGGAAAAGAAAAGTAAAACATGGAAAACATCAAACCTCCGCCAGGCATCAAAGCCACAACGGAGGTTTGAAAAGCTATATTTACTGGATATATTTCGCTTTTATTTCTTCAAAAGAAGGCAATTTTTTGTAATGCCATTTCTGAATAATCTGGCCTTCTTTCATCAATATGACACCTGGGTTAGAACGAATAATCGTTTTCAACAAAATGTCATCAGCTTGATAAACTGGTGCCTCGTAGCTTGCATTTTCCTTAAAGGAAGCAATCTTTTCAGGCGCTGTATAACTTGTGATCGTCAACGAATTGATATTAGCTGCTTTAGCTTCGTTCAACATAGGTACTACCACTTCTTTCCATGGTTTCATGTACTTGTCGTTCCAGCTGTATTCAATCGTTTCTACCTGTCGTTTTTCAACGTCATTCAGTCGCTGCTCTACGATCAGGCTGTCGCCAGATACAATTGTATCTTGTACATAGGTAGAATCATAAACCACTTTCAAGCCTTTTTCTTCACTTGCTTTGAACTTATAAGCAACAATCCAAAAAGTATATTCAGGATCAGAAAGTATATCTTCTGTTACACCTTCTCCATTGGCATTAGAAACCTCAAACTCACTGACTTTGGTTGATGGTATGGCCGGATCGGTTTTGATTTGTTCCAATTCCCACTCCTCTGATGGATACTTTTTAAATTCTTTCAAATATTTATCATAGTCTAATCGGATGACTTCTTTTGTACTTTTATTTGTCAATTCATAGGCTATGATTTCCACATTTGCAGCGGCTTCTTCTTCTGCATTTTTCGTCTCCGCAATGTTAACTCCATTTTTGAATGGACGGAAGTCGGTATGTGGCAAATCCCACACATAATTGCTAAAGCAGTAAAACAACAATCCGACAGTAGTCAAAGCTGAAATACCAAAGCGAGCACCACTGCTAAACAACTGGTGCATGTTTTTCCACTGAAACAAGAATAGCACAGCTGGCACCAACAAGACCAAATCTTTAAAGAATGACACCTTTGGCTCTAGTTTCAAGAAGTCACCAAAGCAACCACAATCCGTTACCTTCATATTGGTTGAAACATATTCGCCCCATTGCCCAAATTGGAAGAAATTAACGCCTTCAGGTACGTAACCGGTCAGGTACGTAAAGCCAGTCAGAAACGTAAAAAATGCAACCAAGAGGAAAAAGGCCCACGAAGTAAACTTCCGCCACATGCCGATCAATAGCATTACACCCAATACTATTTCCAATACAATCATAAATACCGAGAAACCGGAAGAATATTCTGATAATTGCGGAAATAAAGGAGCTAGGAACGAAAACCAAGTATCCTGAAAAGTAGATTCAAATTCTGCAAAGTACTGCTCCATTTTGTATGCTGTACCAAGCGGATCAATCGCTTTTACCCAACCCGAAAAAATGAATAAGGCTCCGGTAAAGTTTTGCAAATAACTTACCAGGTAGTTTTCTACTCGGTTAAATGCAAATTTTCCGACTAGGGTTAGGATTAAAGCGGCAATGGCTACTCCTATTGTAAGCGTCGTAAGTGTCATGCTTTTTTATTTTTTTGCTTTTGCTCTTCAATTTTAATAAGTGCAAATATGGAATAGTTTATTATGTCTCTGTAATTCGCATCAATTCCTTCTGAAGCAACTGTTTTACCTTTGTTGTCCTCGATTTGTTTGACTCGTAACAACTTCATCAGAATCAAATCAGTCATAGAACTTATTCGCAATTCTCTCCAAACCTCCCCATAATCGTGGTTTTTCTGAATCAAAAGGTCTCTCGTCAGATTGACTTGATCTTCGTAAAGCTCAATTGCGGTCTTAGGCTCCAGTTCCAAAGGCGTATTTGCAGGCAACTGCAGCTGAATGATAGCAATTAGGCTATAATTTACTAAGCCAATATAATCGGACTCTATCGAATCCATTACTTTTTGCGTTCCTTTTTCTTCAATGCTTCGAATGCGCTTTGCTTTGATATACAGCTGATCTGTCAGCGAAGCTGGGCGCAATATCCTCCATGAAGTGCCATAATCTTTTGTCTTTTTGATAAAGATCGTGGCACATTCTTTCATTATTTGGTCAAATTGTTTCAGGGTCTTATCCACGTCGCTTTTTTCGCAAATATAATAAGCCTGTCGGCAAATCCATCTGCATCGAATGCCAATATGATCAAATTCTGCTGTTTAGCCGTTCAATGAATTGTAAATATTTGTAAATAAGTTGTTAATGATCATCATAGATTATTTATTTTGGCGGCCATGAAAGATTTGTACCACACGATTGCCAAGCCTGCTTATGGCGAATTCAAGGATCGCGGCAGTAAATTCCATGCTTATGCTTTCCCGGTTTATACGGAGCAAGAATGGCAGGAAGCACTCGAAGAAATCAAAAAAGAACACTTCAAAGCCCGGCACCATTGCTATGCTTTTCGACTTGGTTTGGATGGCAATAATTTTCGTGCCAACGACGACGGCGAACCGAGCGGTACGGCTGGTCGACCAATTCTTGGGCAGATTGACAGTTTTGGCCTGACCAATGTTTTTATTGTGGTGGTTCGCTATTTTGGCGGCACCAAACTGGGGGCTTCCGGCCTCATCAATGCGTATAAAACCAGTGCGCAACTAGCACTCAGCGAAGCAGAGATAATCGAAAAATTGGTAGAAGATGTCTACCAGATGGAGTTTGATTATGCTTTAATGAGTGATGTGATGAATACCGTCAAAAAGCTGGAATTGGACGTGCTAGAGCAGGATTTTAGCGAAAGCGGGAAAATCAAGTTTGCCTTGCGGCAAAGCGAAATAGAAGCGACCTTGCCTCAACTGCGCGCTGGCGTAGCCAACGTACGCATCGAAGAAATTGATCAAATTGAAAGCATCGACGGCTTCGAGCTGTCTTATTTGTATACCCGATGAATTATAGCAAAATTCTTAAAGAAGTGAAGGCTGAGGTGGATCTCCTTGAATTGGAAGGCCATATCGCCAATTATATTCCAGAATTGGCCAAAGTCGATCCAGATCGTTTTGGACTTCACTTACAATGTATCGATGGTACTCATTTTGATTTTGGCGACAGCCAGATGAAATTCTCTATTCAAAGTATCTCGAAAGTCCTTTCCATGGCACTGGCCATGAAGTTGGAAGGGGTGGCGATGTGGGAAAGAGTGGACGTTGAGCCTTCCGGAAATCCATTCAATTCACTGATTCAGCTGGAACACGAGCACGGAATTCCCCGAAATCCATTGATTAATGCCGGGGCGATTGTCATTGCCGATATTTTGGTAAGCAGACTAGCAAATCCTAAAGTTGATTTCCTCACTTTCGTGAGAAAATTAGCCGGCTCTGAAGAAATCGACTTTGACTTAAAAGTCGCCGAATCAGAAGCCAAAACTGGATTTACAAATCGAGCACTAGCCAATTTCCTGAAAGCAAACTTTAATCTAAAAAATGAAGTGGAAGAAGTACTGGATTTTTATTTCCACCAGTGCTCAATCGCTATGACTTGCCGAGAACTTGCCGAAACTTTTATGGTTTTTGCCAATCATGGTTGCTTGCTACACAATGGAGAACGAATGCTATCCGCATCACAGACCAAACGTATTAACGCTATTATGCAAACTTGTGGTTTTTATGATGAAGCAGGCGAGTTTTCATTCCGGGTAGGCTTACCAGGAAAGAGTGGAGTAGGAGGGGGCATCGCAGCTATTCACCCCCAACAGTACAGCGTGGTTGTATGGTCGCCACCCTTAAATGAAAAGGGAAACTCCGCTAAAGGTATGGCTGCACTTGAATTATTAACCACTAAAACGGGCTTGTCGATTTTCTAACCATAATTTCGAGCACCAAAAAGCAAACTACCAATGCGCACCATGGTGCTGCCTTCTTCCATTGCAATCTGATAATCACCAGACATGCCCATCGAAATTTCTTTGAAGTAATCAGCCTGCTCAAAAATTGCTTTTTTAATTAATTCAAATATTTCTCGTAAGGCTCGGAATTCCATTTTTACTTGTTCCTCATCTTCTGTAAAAGTAGCCATACCCATAACACCAACAATTCTTACATGTTCGAGCTCTTGAAAAACCGCTGATTTTAGGAAAGTCATGGCTTGATCAAGGTCAAAGCCATATTTTGATTCTTCTTCGGCGATATGAAACTGAAGCAAACAATCAATTACCCGTTCCTCTTTTTTGGCTTGTTTATTAATTTCTTTAAGCACTTTTTCGGAGTCAACAGAATGGATCAGATGTATAAACGGAGCGATGTATTTGACCTTATTGGTTTGTAAATGTCCAATCATGTGCCAGCGGATATCCTTGGGCAAGCTTTCGTATTTATCAACAAGTTCCTGTACACGGTTTTCACCGAAATCCAATTGGCCATTTTCATAAAGTGAAAGAATGGCTTCATTTGGTTTGGTTTTGGAAACGGCGACCAGTTTCGTGTTGTTTTTTTGAAGCTGTGACTTGATATCCTCTACATGCATGCGACGAAATTTTGTTGGTTACATCTTGTCTTACAAAATGAATCTGGCATTTGTTTAGTAATCCATTCAAATTTCAGAAATTCCCATAGAAGAAAATAATAATCAAAACAGAAGGATCGTTTGATCTTCAAATTGTCCCGAAACCATGAATCGAAAAACATCCTCCTTAAAGTACAAATCGCTGGCAATTTTCTTAACGCTAGCATTCCATTTGCTGCTGTTTGCAGGCATTAGCTACAATGGCCAGGATACATTCTGGCTGGAATACCTTCCGGAAAACATACAAGAATTATTTATAGATGATCAACCTTCAGCTACTGCTGAATCGGATCAACCCGTGCCATAAGCCCGAGCACGAAGTCTGTAACGGACAGACTTCTTCCTTAGGTTAGATTGAATGCTGGTAGGGGTTGGATAGGTTTCCATCCCTTACTTTTTTTTTAGAATAGGCCGTGTAATTCAGCTGCAACCTGATTAACGACTTTTCCTAAATCTTCCGGATTCTTTTTAAAATCCAATTCATCGGCATGAATAACTAGTAGTCGGCCTTCTTGATACGATTCGATCCAGTCGTCATATCGCTGATTAAGCCTTTTCAGATAATCCAAACTCATATTTCCTTCGTAATCACGGCCACGGCTTTGGATGTGAGATACCAGGGTAGGAATACCCGCCTTAAGATAAATCAGTAAGTCAGGTGGTTGTATTTGAGAAGACATGGTTTTAAACAAATCGAAATAATTTTCGAAATCTCTGGTTGACATCAACCCCATATCGTGTAGGTTGGGAGCAAAAATATAGGCATCCTCATAAATGGTACGGTCTTGTACAACCGTCCGATCACCATTCAGTATTCTTAGTACTTGTTGGTAGCGATTGTTGAGGAAATAAATTTGCAGATTAAAGGACCATCGGTGCATATCATGATAGAAATCACTCAAATAAGGATTTTCATCTGCTGATTCATAATGAACATCCCAATTAAAGTGCTTGCCTAGCATGCCACAAAGGGTTGTTTTCCCGGCTCCTATATTTCCGGCGATCGCAACGTGTTTGATATTCGGTGTTGTCTTCTCCTCGCTCATATCTGGATAAAAAATTTCAAGCGAAAATAGAATATTTTTTGATAACCCCGGAAGAAGGCTCAAAGTAAATAGCAGAGACCTCCCAAAGTTTATTACTTTTACTTTTTTGCTTCATTGGGCGATTAAAGTGTTACGAACTTCTAATTATTTATTATGAAGATAGATAAGCAGTTAATTTCAAAGCTGGAAAATCTAGCAAGACTAAAACTTTCAGAAGAAGAAAGTAAAGACTTGCAGACTGATCTGAACGCCATACTCGAAATGGTAGAAAAACTTCAAGAACTGGATACGGAAGGTGTGGAGCCTTTGGTATATATCAATGAAGAAGTTAATGTTTTCCGAAAGGATAAAGTGACAAATCAGGTCAGTCAAGATGAAGCGCTAAGAAATGCACCGGATCACGATGGTTCGTTTTTCAAAGTGCCAAAAGTCATCAACAAAAAAAACTGAAAGCATAGTTTTCTGCTTCATTTAGCAAAATTATCAAATCAAGAAATCACTTATGAAATCCGTTATCTCTGTTGACTCCCTCAAGAAAACTTACATCATGGGTACGACTGAAGTGCACGCACTCAAGTCGATTACGCTCAATATTGACAGCAATGAATATGTTGCACTTATGGGGCCTTCGGGTTCTGGTAAGTCTACACTCATGAACTTGCTTGGCTGTCTTGATACGCCTTCCGCAGGTGATTATATCCTCAATGGTACCAACGTAAGTACAATGACGGATGCAGAATTAGCCGAGGTAAGAAATAAAGAGATCGGATTCGTATTTCAAACATTTAACCTGCTGCCTCGTTTATCTGCTCTCGAAAATGTGGCGCTTCCTCTTGTTTATGGCGGTGTCAGTAAACGCGAGCGACTGGATCGCGCTCAGGAAGTTTTAGCGGCGGTTGGTCTTGGAGATCGCGTCGATCACAAGCCAAATGAGCTTTCTGGTGGTCAGCGTCAGCGTGTGGCTATTGCCCGTGCACTAGTCAACGATCCTTCCATTATTTTGGCCGATGAGCCTACTGGTAACCTAGACACAAAGACATCCATCGAAATTATGGGAATCTTTGAAAAGATTCATAGTCAAGGGAATACGGTTATTTTGGTTACACACGAACCAGATATTGCTGAACATGCACACCGGATTGTGCGTCTTAGAGATGGATTGGTGGAAACGGATATCCGCAACGAAAATGTGGTCACTGTTGACAATCCGGAACACCGTTACAAGCAAAGCTAATTTATGGCATTTAAGATTTATACCAAAACAGGAGATAAAGGAGAAACAGGCTTATTTGGCGGCAAACGCCTGCCCAAAAGTCATTTGCGCATCGAAGCATACGGAACCGTCGATGAACTCAATTCTTATCTTGGCCTTATCCGGGATTTGTTGGAAAACGAAACGCAAAGGGATTTGCTGAAAAGCATACAGGAAAGGTTATTTACGGTTGGTTCTAGTCTTGCTAGCGATCCTGATAAAAAAATGATCACGCCTGATCTGAAAATTTCAGATATTGAACTGCTCGAACAGGCCATAGATAGCATGAACGATGCGTTACCACCGCTTAAAAATTTTATTTTACCCGGAGGGCATCCGACGGTTTCTCATACGCATATTGCGCGTTGTATTTGCCGTAGAGCGGAAAGGAGAGTGGTCGAATTGGCTCAACATGAGGCAGTTGAAGAAGTTGTTATTCAATATCTGAATCGCTTGTCAGATTATCTTTTTACGCTGGGGCGCAAAATTGCACAAGACCTGAATGCGCCAGAAATTCCATGGCAGCCAAGAGGTTAATGAAAGTTGAAAAACTTGGCTCGAAACTCCGCCGTTTCCGGCTTTTTCAGTGGAATGTCCCAAGTACCTAGGTAATGTACTTTTTGGGGCACATATTGCTTGCCGACCTTTTTTAGTTCAATGTTCATCGTTACATCAAAATCAAAGAATGGTCCTTGATAGACCAAATGATAATTCCTACCAATTACTTGATAAGTTGCTTTTTCGAAGTATGTTTCCATATACTTTATGATCGTTCGTCGCTCTTTCCTATCCTGATATTCGGGTTTTACCTTTGCGGTAAATACATAGCAATCTGTTTGAAGAAAAGGCTGCATTCGGATGCCAAAGTCATAATATTTGCTCATGTCTTCATCAAATAACGCCATCCGATCGCCTATAAAGGGAACCTCGACCTCCGTTCCTGGCTCAAAAATCAACTTTTTTAGTTCTTGATAGTGCTTGTCAATGCCTCTAGCATCTGGGTTGTAGGCAGGTTTGGATGGATCATCACAAATGGTATCATGCGTGAAAAATACTTTATCAAACAGTTTTGCTGTATAGTATCGGTAATCCTTTCGTTTATAAAAATTTCCGGTTTCTTTCCTTTCGGTAAATGACATGATGCGACATTTACCATCACTCCACTGCTTGGTTTTACTGAAGTGGGTTGCTACTTCTTTTCCTTTCTTATTATAAAAAGCCATGGTGTTTTGGGCGTCATAATTGACAAATCTAAGATTGCGAAAAGCCTGATAAAAAGTCTCATCTTCCTGAACCAGTTGTATAAACTTTTCAGTATCAAAACCTTCCCTTTTTGCTTTGACTACAAAGGAATCGAGATAAATAACCCGAACAATACCATCATAACCAATCGTATCTGAATCTTGAGCCATGAGGGAGAGAGTAGGGTAAAAGCCTACAAGCAACATGTTTAAAAACATGAAAATACATTTCCTTTTTGTTAACAGTATTTTACTCATTTATAATTTTCTT
>JALEHC010000364.1 GCA_022763215.1 Saprospiraceae bacterium | reverse complement strand
TATCAGATTTGTGCAGACGAAAACCTCGAGGGAAATAGCTCTGTAGCCATTCAGTTTGCCTTAAATGCTTTGCCAGGAGTAGAGCTCACTTCAGATTCGGAGGTGCAACTCTATTTTTCGCAGGAACAAAACTGTCAGGAATTTTCCGTTGAAATGGCTACCGCATCTTGGTTGCCAGAAGGTACCGAAGTCCTGCTTTCAGCCGAGGTGACAGCCCCTGACTTTTGCCTTTCAGACAATCAGTCGCTCGATCAAACTATTTATCTGGAAGAGTGCTGTGAAGCGCCATCAGCTTATTTCAATCACTGGTCACTCGAGTGTGAGCAACTTAGCTTCACTTCCGTGGAAACACCATTCACCAATCATTCGTGGGATTTTGGAGACGGAAACAGCAGTACAGTCCCAAATCCTGTTCATACCTATGAACAGGGAGGCACCTATGAAGTAACCCATAGTGCTTACAATGCCTGCGACACCGTCGTTTTCACGAAAACGATTACCATCGAAAACTGTCCGGTCGAAATGGTTTGTGGTTGTCCGGAGGACGGCCTCAATATAGATGCAAGTGGAGGTGTATTACTGAGCTCCCTTGATATTCCTACCAATGTCATCAACACTTGCGTTGCCATCAAAGGCCACCTAATCATCGATAAGGGCTGGGCTGTGGATGCCTCCGAAATTAGAATGCAACCGGGTTCAAAGATCACGGTTAGGCCTTATGCATTCCTTAATATTTCCAACAACAAAATTGTTGGTGGCATACATTCTTGTGAGCAAATGTGGCAGGGAATTGATTTGGAGCAATTTGCCAGAATCAAATTAACCAATGCAGCACTCAACGATGCGCAGTATGGAATAACCCTCCAGCAATTTGGTAGCATGAGTATCGAAAATACAACCTTCGATCGCAACTTTATCAGTATCTACTCTGAAGGACCAGAAGATACTAATCACCTAATATTTAGTAAAACACTTAGTGGTAATACATTTAGTTGTTCTACTGATTTATTGCCAGCTTATGAAGGGCAGCTTCCTGTTCCTGGAAGTAAAAGCTATGCAGCCATTTGTTTACACCATACAGAACTTGATGCGGCAAATGACCAAGAAGCTACCGCAGATAATCTGTTTACGGAACTGAAAAATGCCATTATTGTAAAAAATGGTAGCCTGACGCTTAATCATGCTCAGTTCACAAACTTGGAAGGCACTTCTGGTAATGCTGCTCTGCCTACCACTCCTGCCGGAATCGGCATTATTTCAGAAAATGCAACTATACAAATTAGTGATAGTTATTTTGAAAATCTTGATCGGGCGATACAGGCGCACCAATCTAATTTGAACTTGCGTAATAGCACCTTATACCAAGTCAATAATGCCATTGTAATTAGTGAAGCAAATAGCAAAAACACAAAGATTGAATACAACGAAATTCATTTTTCGAACTACGGAATTTTTATTTCCAACACGACCAGCCCCGATAGCTTGCTCATACGGGACAATCAAATCATGGCAGATGAAAATCAGCCCGCTTATACAGGCAGAGCAATCTTTGGTCTGGGCTTAAGCCCAATGGCCACAGGAGTTAAGCAAATTACCAATAATAGTTTCTTGCTTAATAATCGGTCAAATGGTATTTCATTAATTAATGACGGAGGTTATCACATTGCTGATAATACGATATTGTACGAGCAATTAAACCTGAGTGGCTACTCCACTCCTGCCGGTATTTCACTGGGTGCTTCTCATTATAATTTCATAAGTGGAAATGTGATTTCGGCCAGTAGCCTAAGCTCAAAAGTAAATGGCTTCTTTGTCTCTAGTTCTGTAAATAACACATTTTGCTGTAACAGTACAGATAATACGCGTTCCGGTTTTGAGTTTTTCGGTAACTGCCAAAATAGTCAATTACGGCACAATCAAATCGGCAATCATCGTATCGGCCTAAAATGTGGCTATAATACCCAAATAGGCGATCAGATGAAGGCAGGCAACCAATGGATAGGTAATTATGAGCAGTATGCGGCTCGCCACTACGGTAGCGATAATGATATAGCCAATTCTCAGTTTTATGTGGAAGCAGCGAATTTCCCGCAAGGGGAAATATACAGCAGCATGTCTGATTGGTTTATCGTAGAGTCTGGTACTGCTACGGATTGTGAAGAAGATTTTCTTTGCCAACCGCCAACGAATAGTACGCTCGCAGCAGCACAACTCCCCTACTTCCCGGACTATGAAACACCCGAGCTCGACAACTACCTGAGCCTATTCGCTCAGAGAAACCTAAATGCACAAGAACTACAGGAAGTAAAATATTTGGCAAAACAATGTCAAACAAAAGATACGTATTTGGCGCAAGCATTGTACCAAATGCACGAACCAATGGAGGTGCAAATGCCTTTTCATTGTCCCCCTGATAATCTGTCCAATTTTGTTAATACAGCTTCCAAAACCTCGGACAAGCTAAAGACTACTGTGTATCCCAATCCCGCCAACCAGCAGCTATTCCTGGAGACCAATCACCAGAATGCCAGCTGGGTATTAATGAATCAATTGGGGCAGCGTCTTTTCCAAATCCCATTGGGAGACGTTTCCTCAACTCACGAAGTGAATATCTCCAAAATGGATGCCGGAATTTATTTCTGGAGCATCCGGTCTGAAGAGGGTGTCCTCGATCAGGGCAAACTCGTCGTGACCCACTAGCTTGTGCGTAACAGTTGTATTAATATATTCTTATTGATGGGGCTTGCCTTCGGGCAGGCCCTTTTTTTTATCTTTAAGCAGTCACCAAATCAAGACCATGACGCGCTTTTACATTCTTTTATTTCTTTCCGTTATCCTTCTACCTGATATGAACTACGCCCAACAAAAAAGATGCCGCGACTATAACATCAAAATCGGACTCATGCCCACTGGCCCAAATAATGCTATAACGGATGTGCCTGGGGTTACGGTGGGGCATACTACACTGATTGAAGGCGATCGTATTCGAACAGGCGCAACTGCTATACTTCCACACAATTCCAATATCTTCCAAGAAAAAGTACCCGCTGCCATTTATATCGGTAATGGCTTTGGCAAGCTGGCGGGTTTCACGCAAGTGGAAGAACTAGGCACGCTCGAAACGCCTATCATACTCACCAATACACTGAGTGTACCAACCGCTTCAAATGCACTTATCAGCTACACCTTAGCACAGGATGGCAATCAATCTGTTCGTTCGGTCAATCCGCTCGTCGGCGAAACCAATGATGGTTATCTCAACGATATTCGTGGCCGTCACATCACGGAGGCCCACATCCTTTCTGCCATTGCTTCCGCAAAATCTGGCCCGGTACAAGAAGGCAACGTAGGTGCAGGTACTGGCACACGTTGCTTTGGTTTCAAAGGAGGTATCGGCACGGCTTCCCGACAACTTCCAACTAGCTTGGGAGGCTATACCGTAGGTGTGCTTGTGCAAAGTAATTTTGGTGGCGTTTTACAAATCAATGGTCTTCAGGTAGGTAAAAAACTAGAACAATACTATTTCCGCGATCAACTTCAAGAGGGTGCGGATGGTTCCTGCATGATGGTGGTAGCTACCAACGCTCCGCTCGACGTACGCAACCTAAAGCGATTGGCCAAACGAGCTATGCTCGGACTAGCCAAAACGGGTGGCATTGCATCCAATGGTAGTGGCGATTATGTCATCGCTTTCTCTACAGCTGCCGCTCTGCGGGTTCCTTATCAGCCTGAAACACCTTTGCTACAGCAAGAAGTGCTGCATAATTCGCGCATGTCACCACTTTTTATGGCGGTCATTGAAGCCACCGAAGAAGCGATCATCAATTCTCTTTTTGCTGCTGAATCTATGGAAGGAAGTGGTCGACAATTAGAGGCATTACCTATTGATCAGGTATTAGAAATGATGAAAGAGTAAGATGAAAACAGGTATCATCATATTAGCGGCCGGTGCTTCCCGTCGAATGGGACAGCCCAAACAATTATTAGAGTGGCGGGGAGAAAGCTTATTGGCACGTATTTGTCGGATTAGCCTTTCGGCAAATGTGACTCAGGTAGTCGTCGTACTCGGAGCTCATGCGCCCCGCATTCGCCCTGAGCTAGATGCCTTTCCAGAAATACAAATAGCCATAAATGAGCAGTGGGATCTTGGGATGAGCAGTTCTATACAAGCAGGATTACAGCTTCAGCTTTCGCAAAATCCAAATTTGGATGCCGTTTTGATCCTATTAGTCGATCAGCCATATATTCAACTTCCGCATATTCAGCAGTTTTTGGCAGCAGCCACATCTGAAGCGCCCCTCGTTGCAGCTGATTATGGCAAACACCTAGGTGTACCCTGTCTTTTTAAATCATCCTTATTTGATCACTTATTACAATTAGATGGTGCTGCTGGTGCTCGTCACCTTATTCGCACACACCAACACCAAGCCACAACCATTAGCTTACCCCAAGCCCGACTTGACCTCGATACACCGGAGGATTGGAAAAATTTCTTGGAACAACAGGAATAATCAATCCGTAAAAGGGCTTTTCAGGTCATTTCTACCCTAAAAGTTGCCACTCATCGGCTCAAACCTTTCATCTATCAAAAAACGCAAGAAACACAGGAAACTTTTAAACCAACTATAGTTTCCTATGTTTTTTTAGTGTATTTTTGCAGCCGAATAAAGAAACACATGGAAATAAAACAGCAGATAATAGAGAAAGCGGAGGAGTTATTCATGCGATACGGGATCAAGAGTATCACAATGGATGACCTTTCCAGAGAACTGGGCATTTCCAAAAAAACACTTTATCAATATATCGACAATAAAAATGATCTGATCAATGAGCTTTTTAAGTGTCGATTGGATGAAGAAAAGGTAATGATGGAAGGATTTCAGAAAGCGGCAACTGATGCCATTGATGAAATCCTGCAATTAGCCCGGTACATCATTCGAAAGTTGCGCCAATTATCTCCAACTGTAGTTTACGATTTACAAAAGTATTATCGGACTACTTGGAAAGAAATGGAAGCTCTGCACCAAAAACATGTTTACCAAATGATCAAAGATAATTTGGAAAGAGGTATGGAACAGGGCATCTATCGCTCAGAAATCAATCCGGATATAGTGGCCAAACTTTACGTCGGAAAAACATCACTAGTCGCAGATGAAGATCTGTTTCCACTACGGGATTATGACATCAGTGAGTTATTCAGAGAATACATGCTTTACCATATACATGGTATTGCCAACGAAAAAGGAAAAAAATTACTGAGTCAACACCTGGCGAAGTCCAGTGAAGAAATTGAATAAAAGAACATCATAGTTACACAACTAAAAATCAAACACAACAATGAGTTTTCTCCAGCAAAAATGGATGCTGATTTTGTCAATGGTTGCCTTGAGCACCTACCTGCAAGCGCAAGAGCAGATTACAAGCATGACGCTTGAAGATGCTATCAATTATGCCCTTGCAGAAAGCCCGACAATTAAAGAAGCACAAATTAATATTGCAGACGCAGAAGCACAGATCGATGAACGAAAGTCAGTTGGTTTGCCACAGCTAAATGGTAGTGTTAACTTTCAGCGCTATCTCGAAATTCCGGTCCAGCCACTTCCTGAAGAATTTGATATTTTCGGTCCTCTTGGTCGACCAATACTCGGTATTGCCGATGATATTGGCAGTGAAAATTTATCTGGTCAAACCAATGAACAACTGCAAATTCTAAATTCCATCCTCAATGCACCACAGGGTGACGGGGTTTCTTTCTTTCGTAAGAATAACCTGACCGCCGCTGTTAATCTGGATGCCATGATTTTTGATGGTACTTACTTTGTTGCCCTTCGTGCAGCTCGCGAGTACCGCAATTATGTGCAAGTCGATTACGCCAATAAGCGCCGTACCGTCGAAAACCGTGTAATCGATGCTTATTTACCAGTGCTTTTCCTACAGGAAAATATCGAACTACTCGATAAGAATATCCAAAACTTGGAAAAGCTGTTCTTCGAAACCAAAGAATTGTACGAAGCTGGTTTTGCGGAACAACTAGATATCGACCGACAAGAACTTTCTCTTGCTAATTTGACAATTGAAAGAGATGCGCTACGCCGCCAACTCGAAAATGCAAAAGCAGCGCTTAAATTTTCTATGAATTATCCGTTGGAATCTGAGCTCCTGATTGAAGATGATCTGGAAGAAATGGCCCTGCAATTGTCAGATGACGTCCTGCAAGGAAAATATAATTATACAGCACGCCCTGAGTACCAAGTAGCTACTTCTGGCATTTCCCTTAATGAACTAAACATCAAGCAGTATCGTTCTGGTTACTTGCCATCATTACGTGCATCAGCAGTATACCAGCAGCAATACCAAGGTGATAGTTTTAGCGATGGTTTCTGGGCACCAACTGCATTTGTAGGTCTTACGTTAAATGTTCCAATTTTTGATGGCTTGATGAAAGAAGCTCAAATTCAACGTGCTAAACTTCAGCTCGAACTGGCAGAAGTACAGCGCAAAGAGTTGGGAAGGCTGATTGATTTAGAGGTAGAAACTTCCAGAAAAACTTATTTGAGTGCACTGGAAAGCTACGACAATCAGCGAAAAAATCTGGAATTGGCAGAACGCATTTACAATACCACTCAGGTCAAATACAGAGAAGGAGTTGGTTCAAGTTTGGAAGTCACGCAAGCCGAACAGTCTTTGTATTCCACTCAGAGCAACTATATGCAAGCTATTTACGATTTGCTTCAGGCAAAAATTAATGTCGAAAAAGCACTCGGAAGATAATTATCCATTTAAAAATCAAAAAACAACAACATAGAAATGAAATACCTGATTCAATCACTAATTATATGCGGTCTCCTGGTTGGTTGCGGTAATCCGGAGGTATCCGAAAAAAATCCTACTGACCTAGCTGGCAAAAAAACCTTGCTACAACAAAAACGTCAGGAATTGAAAGCCCTGAATAGCGAAATCGATCAGCTTGAACAAGAAATCGAAACCCTTTCGCCTGGTGTTGAAAAACCACGCCGATTGGTTACTATCCAACAGGTTGAAAAAACGGACTTCAACCACTTTGTCGAAATCCAAGGTAGTGTACAAGCCAATGATCTCATTTCAGCGACAGCTGATGTAAGCGGACGAATCATTCAACTTAATGTGAAAGAAGGACAAGCAGTCCGGAAGGGACAACTAGTTGCAAAACTAGACCTAGAACAACTCGATAAGCAAATTCAGGAAGTTGAGAAATCATTAGAACTGGCAACCACTGTTTTCGAACGCCAGAAAAGATTGTGGGATCAAAACATCGGTTCTGAAATTCAGTTTCTAGAAGCAAAAAACAATAAGGAAAGACTGGAAAAAAGTCTGGAAACGCTTCGTTTCCAACTTGATAAAGCCAATGTCTACGCACCGGCTTCTGGTGTGGTGGAACAAGTGCTCATCCAGTCTGGTGAAATTGCTGCACCCGGTGCTCCAATTTTCCAAATTCTGAATACGCAGCAACTGAAAGTTGTGGCTAGTGTTCCTGAAAACTACCTGACGGCAGTTAATATTGGAGAAACGATTGATGTTCGATTCCCGGCTATCAACAAGGAGCAAAAAGCCAGAATCAATCTAATTGGTCGTACCATTGATCCTTCTAACCGTACTTTCGAAATCGAAGCGGCACTAAATAATCCAGATCGCGTTTTGAAACCAAACTTGCTGGCTATTGTGTTAGTAAAAGATTATTCTGAGCAAGATGCCGTAGTGGTACCACTCGAAACCGTTCAACAGGAAGTAAGCGGTAAAGATTTCGTTTATGTCAAGGGTACTAATGACAATGGTGATTTTGCAAAGAAAGTATATGTTGAAACGGGTAAAAGCTACAAGGGTGACATTATCATCGAATCTGGTCTGCAAGGTGGAGAAGAATTGATCCTGGAAGGAGCTAGAGGTCTTGCAGAAAATGAGCTGATACGCATCCAGAACACTCAAAATGAAGCAAAAAATGGCTGATAATAATCAAAATCAACACAGAGAGTTTTCACTCTCGACTATAGCGGTCGACAACCGCACTAGTATTTTTATTCTGACTATCATGATCATGGTCTTTGGTATCTTTTCGTACCAAAGTACACCAAAGGAACAGTTTCCGGAAGTAGACTGGCCAACGGTTTATATCAATACGCCTTATTTCGGTAACTCCGCAGAGGATATAGAAAACCTGGTCACTCGTCCTATCGAAAAAGAGTTGCAGTCTGTTGATGGAATCAAGGACATCAAATCTACTTCCATACAGGATTTCTCGGTAATTACAGCCGAATTTGAATCTGGAATGGATATTGATGAAGTGGTTCGTAAAGTAAAAGACGCGGTGGATATCGCAAAAAGCGAGCTTCCAACCGACCTCGATCAAGAACCTACTGTACTCGATATCAATTTGTCAGAAATTCCGATCGTGACGATCAATGTTTCGGGAGAATATTCAAATACAGAACTCCGGAATTTTGCGGAATATCTACAGGATGAGATCGAAGAAATGGACGAGATTAACAGCGTTGAGCTGAAAGGGGCACTCGAAAGAGAAGTAAAAGTAGATGTCGATCTCCTCAAAATGGAATCTATGCAGGTAAGTTTTCGAGACATCGAAAACGCCATTTCCATGGAAAACATGACTATGTCCGGTGGTGAGCTGGTAAATAATGATTTCAGACGAGCTATTCGCGTGGTAGGTGAGTTTAAGAACGTACGAGAAATGGAAAACATGATCGTAAAAAGTGAAAACCAGCGTCCCATCTACCTGAAAGATGTTGCGGAAGTAACTTTTGGATTCAAAGATCGTACTAGTATCGCTCGTTCAGATGCATTGCCGGTTATTTCGCTGGACGTAATCAAAAAGTCAGGAGAAAACCTATTGGATGCTTCCGATGAAATCAAGGAAATTATAGAAAAGGCAAAAGTAAATCTGCCATCTGATCTAAAGATTTCATTGTTTAATGATCAATCTGTCAATACACGCGACCAAGTAAGTAACCTTGAAAATAGCATCATATCCGGGGTATTATTGGTAGTACTTGTACTACTTTTCTTCCTTGGTATGCGTAATGCCTTATTCGTAGGTTTGGCTATTCCACTATCGATGCTGATGGGTATTATGTTTTTATACCTGACTGGTGTGACCATGAATATTGTGGTATTATTTGCCCTCATTCTGGCACTTGGTTTGTTGGTGGATAATGCCATTGTGGTCGTCGAGAACATATATAGGTACATACAAGAAGGGTATTCACCGATAAAGGCAGCCAAATATGGCGCTGGTGAGGTAGCTATGCCAATTATTGCCTCTACCATTACGACCTTAGCGGCCTTTATCCCATTGGCTTTCTGGCCAGGTATCATGGGTAGCTTCATGCAGTACTTCCCGATAACACTGATTTTGGTGTTAACTTCTTCCCTCTTTGTTGCCTTGGTTATCAACACGGTATTCACTTCTCGCTTTATGAAAGAAGATGAACGTGCAGATGATCTACACGTTAGAAAACGCAAGCGTAGAAATGTGCTGATTGGCGTTGGAGCCATGGTTGTATTTGCCATACTAAGCCACATCACTGGAGTATTGTGGATGCGTAACCTACTTGGTATTGTAGCTATCGTAACCTTGATTAACTTTTTCTTGTTGCGTCCGGCTGCTTTCTGGTTTCAGAATAAGTTTCTTCCGATACTTGAAAGAGGCTATGACCATTTTATCAAAGCAGCACTGAAACGTTCAGGATTAATTTTTGGAGGAACATTTGTGTTGTTATTTGCGGCTATCGCGCTATTTAGTGTGCGTTCGCCAAAAATTATCTTCTTCCCTTCTGCTGATCCACTTTACGTAAATGCTTTCATAGAACTGCCAATGGGTAAGGATATTGAAGCTACCAATGAGATGATGAATGAAGTAGAAGTAAAAGTGTTGGAAGCAATCGAACCTTACGAAGGCATTGTAGAAGCGGTGCTTTCGCAAATTGGTGAAAACACGTCAGACCCGAACGGGCCTCCTGAGCCTGGCTCTTCGCCTAACAAAGCTCGACTGACCGTTTCTTTTGTTCCTGCAAAAGAAAGAGGAGGGGTTTCCACTTTCGAGGTTATGGAAAAGATCAGAGGTGCAGTGACCGGGTTTCCGGGAGCTAAAATTTCTGTTGCCAAAAACGTAGATGGGCCATCAACAGGAAAGCCGATTAATATCGAGCTTCAAGGAGAAGATATTGATGTTCTGGCTAGCCTTTCGGAAGATGTTATTACTTATCTGGAAAGCAAAAATGTTCCTGGTGTTGAACAGTTGCAAGCGGATGTAAAAATCGGTAAGCCAGAGTTGATTGTAAATGTTGACCGTGATGCTGCCAGAAGATATGAGATTTCAACCTTTGATATTGCCAATGCGATTCGTACATCTGTCTTTGGTAAGGAAGTTTCCAAATTTAAAGAAGGAGAAGATGAGTATCCGATCTTTATTCGCCTGGATGAGCGTTACCGTTATGATATCGACAATATTCTCAATCAGAAAATTACTTTCCGTAACCCTTCTACGGGTCAGATTGCCCAAGTTCCTATTTCAGCAGTAGCTGATGTAGATTATACATCGACTTATAGTTCGGTAAAACGTAAAAACCTGGAACGGGTCATCACGATTTATTCGAATGTATTGGAAGGCTTTAATGCCAATGAAGTCAATGCCGAATTAGCTAGTTTGTTGGATACTTATCAGTTTCCTCCGTCTTACAATTATGAGTTTACGGGTGAGCAAGAGCAGCAGGAAGAAGATATGAACTTCCTACTATCAGCTTTTGGTGTCGCTATCTTTGCGATTTTCATCATTTTGGTGGCACAGTTCAACTCTATTTCTGCACCTGTAATCATTGCCTTATCGATTTTGTTTTCTACCATTGGGGTACTTCTCGGTTATAGTATTACCGGGCAAGATATTTCAGTTGTATTCTCTGGTGTGGGTATTGTTTCCCTGGCCGGGGTCGTCGTTAACAATGCCATTGTATTGATTGACTATATCAATATTCTGTTACGGCGAAAACGAGAGGAACTTGGATTGGAGAAAAATACAGACCTTCCATTCGAGGAGGTAAAAGAAGCCATTATCTTGGGTGGGGCAACTCGTTTAAGACCAGTATTGCTGACTGCAATTACTACCGTTTTGGGCCTAATTCCATTGGCAATTGGTTTTAACATCAACTTCTTTACCATCATTACCGACTTAGATCCGAATATCTTTATCGGTGGTGACAATACAGCTATTTGGGGTCCAATGGCATGGACTGTGATTTATGGATTGATATTTGCAACTTTCCTTACGCTGATTGTTGTTCCAGTCATGTTCTGGTTGGCCTTTCAGCTTAAAGCTGCTGTATCAAAGTCAGCTAGTAAGTCAGCGTCACCGAAAGTAGTGACACAGAATGTAAGCAACTAATAACTTTAGTTATAAAATTAGAGAATAACACTGCTGTGTTTTTGTCAAGCCTAAACAGCCCTAACCAAAAGTTAGGGCTGTTTTTCGTTATGCACTTACGTGCAAATCCATTGATAAAAAACAGAACCTTAGCAAATTACACACGTAAAAACACAGAGCACAATATATTGACTACCAATACTTAACAAATCGCTAACAATCGACAAAAATTTCAACCTCAGCCAAACAAATTCAAACAAAATAACATATATAATTTTTTTAAAGACCTATTTGTTATTTAATAAATTTCCTTTATTCGAGTTGAAAAAATTTCGCTTTGCCATGTCACATTAAACGCACATTAATGATGCCTTGAGGCGATAAGTTTTGTTTTTTTGTAATGTAAGCGATGAGAAAATGCCTTTAAAAGAAAAGTGCAGATAGCTTACTAAACTTTGAAAATCAAGCGTAAAGCTTAAAGAATAAATTGGGTGAGTGTTTGTTCATAGTTTTTGTTTTATGTATTGTCCCTGTCAGAAAATGACAGGGCTTTTTTTAAGGGTATCCTTAAAAAGTCATAAAAAACGGCTAAAACTTCAGTTTGGAATTATTTAACAAGTAGAATAGCCGGATACAAACAAAATGCTACTTTTAAACACTAAATCTCCTAAATAGTAAGGTTTAACACCACTTTTTAAACTTTTCTATCGTTCTAAGCAATGTCTTTTTGCATTTACCATGTCACAACTGAGTGTTTTTATCGCAATAAAAGGAATCATATTATACTACCTTTATAAATGTAATTGATTCAGAGATGAATAATTTGGCAAATGAGCCAAGCAAAAAATTAGTAAATATCGGGTTAAGCCCGTTAAAGATACCAATTGGGTGAGTGTTTGTTCATAGTTTCGTCCCCTCTTTAGAGGGGACTTTTCACCCAAAATATTATTTCCCGAATTATTAACGGAAATAATTACAAAGATCTTAGTGTTGTTCATAGTGTTTGTTTTATGTATTGTCCCTGTCAAAAAAATTGACAGGGTTTTTTATTTTCTGGCCTTTCTGTTTTTGCTTCTCTATCTTTGCATTTCGACAAAATATTAAACAGATTCTATGCTCGATATCAAAGACCTCCGAAAAGAATACAGTGCACACGCCCTGGACATCAGCGATGTAGAAAAACATCCCATCATGCAGTTTAAAAAATGGTTTGAAGAAGCCATGAAAGCCGAAGTGCCTGAGCCGAATGCCTTCAATTTGGCGACAGCCGACAAAAATGGCAAACCCTCCGCAAGAATTGTACTGCTCAAATCATTTGATGAAAATGGCTTCATATTTTTTACCAACTATAACAGCCGAAAAGGACAAGAAATTGAAGAAAATCCTCAAGCTGCGATGGCTTTCCTTTGGCATGAACTACAACGACAGATAAGAGTTGAAGGTAGCATCGAAAAAATATCTGAAAAAGAATCGACGGACTATTTCAAAAGCCGACCTAAAGGCAGCCAAATCGGCGCATGGGCCTCGCCTCAAAGCCAAGTTATACCAGACCGCCAGGTGTTAAAAGACAAAGTAAGTGATCTGGAGCAAGAGTACCAAGATGCAGAAACCCTTCCTAAACCAGCACATTGGGGTGGTTACCGTATTATCCCCAACTTTATTGAGTTTTGGCAAGGGCGCCCCAGTCGATTACATGACCGAATCGCCTACCACAAGAACCAAAAAGGTGATTGGAATATAGAAAGACTAGCACCTTGATCAATGGATCTTTCGGTCTGTGAACACTAGCTATTCTCTGTCAACTTCAAACATCCAACAAAACGACAAACATGAAAATTATTTGTATCGGCAGAAATTATCAGGATCATGCCAAGGAACTAAACAACCCAGTTCCCAAAAAACCTATGATCTTCATGAAGCCACCTTCTGCCCTATTGGTAAATAACAAACCATTATATTATCCGGAGTTTACAAAAGACCTGCATTACGAGTTGGAACTCGTCATCAAAATCTGTAAAAACGGACGCTATGTGCAGCCTGAATTTGCGCATAAATATTATGAACAAGTAGGTCTGGGGATTGATTTCACAGCCAGAGACCTCCAAACCAAATGCAAGGAAAAAGGACATCCTTGGGAAATAGCTAAAGGATTTGACGGTTCTGCACCGATCAGTGATTTTATTTCAATAGACAAGGTCAATCGCCATGCCATTGAATTTGAGTTAAAGAAAAATGGTGAACGCGTACAATTTGGGAATACCAGCAATATGATTTTTTCAATTAATGAGATCATTGTTTACGTGTCCCAGTTTTTTAAACTTCAAATGGGCGATATGATTTATACCGGAACACCAGCTGGAGTAGGCCCCGTCGAGATTGGAGATCAGCTTGAAGGCCTTTTGCATACCAAAGATGAAGTCATTTCCATGTTGAGGTGTGAAATAAAATAAATTCGTAGTTTTTCAGGATATTTCTATTTTTGCGTGGTTGAAGAAAATTTACACTGTTTGAAATTTAAACTTTAAAATATGCCTTATTTGTTTACTTCTGAATCTGTATCTGAGGGGCACCCCGATAAAGTAGCAGATCAAATTTCAGATGCCCTCGTTGATCACTTCATCGCTTTTGATCCTACCTCTAAAGTAGCTTGCGAAACTCTGGTAACAACTGGCCAGGTGGTACTTGCCGGAGAAGTAAAGACGAATACCTACCTTGATGTTCAGCAAATTGCTCGTGATGTCATCCATCGCATTGGATACACGAAATCAGAATATATGTTCGAGGCAAATTCCTGTGGTGTTTTGTCTGCTATCCACGAACAGTCTCCTGATATCAATCAGGGTGTTGAACGCTCTAACCCAGAAGAACAGGGTGCCGGAGACCAGGGAATGATGTTTGGATATGCAACCAACGAAACAGAAAACTACATGCCATTGGCATTAGATCTTTCTCACAGAATACTGAAGGAACTGGCTGATATTCGTAAAGAAGGAAAAGAAATGACTTACTTGCGCCCCGATTCAAAGTCGCAGGTAACCATCGAATACTCAGACGAAAATGTTCCGCAACGTATTGATACGATCGTTGTATCAACTCAGCACGATGATTTTGCAGATGACGATACCATGCTTGCAAAAATTCGTGAAGATATCATCAAGATTGTAATCCCAAGAGTAAAAGCAAATCTGAAAGAAGATAATCAGAAGCTGTTTACGGACAATATCACCTACCATATCAACCCTACCGGAAAATTCGTAATCGGTGGGCCACACGGCGATACGGGTCTTACTGGTCGTAAAATCATCGTAGATACCTATGGTGGTAAAGGTGCACATGGTGGTGGTGCTTTCTCTGGTAAAGACCCTTCCAAGGTTGACCGCTCTGCTGCTTATGCAACGCGTCATATTGCTAAGAACCTCGTTGCTGCAGGTGTTTGTGATGAAGTTTTAGTACAGGTTTCATATGCTATTGGTGTAGCAAAGCCAACCAATATTTACATTCAGACGTATGGTTCTGCTAAAGTAAATATGAATGATAGCGAAATTGCAAACAAAGTATCAGAGGTATTTGATATGCGCCCTTATGCTATCGAAACACGCCTGAAGCTACGTACACCAATCTATTCAGATTCAGCTGCTTACGGCCACATGGGACGTACACCAGAGCAAAAGACTGTAAGTTTCTCTGATGGTTCGGGTAAAGTAAAAACAGTTGAAGTTGAAACTTTCACCTGGGAAAAACTAGACTATGTTGACAAGGTAAAAGCTGCATTTGGTCTATAATCAAGAAGAATCTTTATATTTAAGATATTATAACAAAGGCTGCCTCTGGCGGCCTTTGTTTTTGGTATTCACTACAAAACATCAAAGATGTCTATAGCTGCAAGAACGCAGGAAATGCAACGACTCGCTTCCCGCTTGGGAATGGAATATACGGCCAAAGATGAATGGGGCGTACAAGGATATCTCGAAGATTTCTACCTTTTCCGAAAAGGAAGACGCCGACAGATCAGACACCTCTTGCAAAAGAAAGATGAATTTCTGGGTACCAATCTCTATATCTTTGACTATCATTTTGTTAAAGGGTTTGGCAAACACCGACGCAAAATGGCTCAGACCGTCTTTTTTATTGACTCCAAAAGATTGGGCTTGCCACAATTTTTGATGAAACCTGAAAATTTCTTTCATCGAATTGGCCAGTGGTTAGGCCTCAAAGATGATATCGACTTTGTTCAATTTCCAAAATTTTCGGAACAATATCTGCTGCAAGGTGAAGATGAAGACTTTATACGCTTTGCGCTAAATCCTGGTTTTTTGAAGTTTTTTTCCATCGAGCAAGGCTGGAGCCTGGAAGGCTTGAATTATTATCTCATTCTATATCGAAAAAACAAGCTGGCTAAAGCCCGCGCTATAGAGCACCTCTACGGTACTGGCCTCCATCTCCTTCAAATGCTTGCGCAAGAAGAAGCATAAATGTTAATTGCTTGACATACCTTGATTCATAAAGTTGCTCGATCTAATTTTTGTTATTAACTTTAGTGAAAATTAGATATTTAATCTGTTCCAAAGTTCTGTTTAAACTGCATTTCCCTTTTTCTCCCTGTTTTCAAACAAACTCACTGTTTTACAAACCACTTTTCTAC